>NZ_SPPO01000006.1:0-179135 GCF_004570945.1 Pasteurella sp. WM03 | reverse complement strand
TACCTTTCACCGTTAAATCTTTTTCAACATTGGCATTATTCGTGACATTTAAGTCTTTGGTTGTCGTTGTGCCTTCAACCGTTGAATTGCCTTTCACCGTTAAATCTTTTTCAACATTGGCATTATTCGTGACATTCAAGTCTTTGGTTGTCGTTGTGCCTTCAACCGTTGAATTGCCTTTCACCGTTAAATCTTTTTCAACATTGGCATTATTCGTGACGTTCAAGTCTTTGGTTGTGGTTTTGCCTTCAACCGTTGAATTGCCCTTCACCGTTAAATCTTTTTCAACATTGGCATTATTCGTGACATTCAAGTCTTTGGTTGTCGTTGTGCCTTCAACCGTTGAATTGCCTTTCACCGTTAAATCTTTTTCAACATTGGCATTATTCGTGACGTTCAAGTCTTTGGTTGTGGTTTTGCCTTCAACCGTTGAATCACCTTTCACTGTGCTGTTTCCGGTAACCGTGCTATTTCCGCCCACCGTTAGATCTTTTTCAACATTGGCATTATTCGTGACATTTAAGTCTTTGGTTGTCGTTGTGCCTTCAACCGTTGAATTGCCTTTCACCGTTAAATCTTTTTCAACATTAGCATTATTTGTGACGTTCAAATCTTTAGTTGTGGTTTTGCCTTCAACCGTTGAATCACCTTTCACTGTGCTGTTTCCGGTAACCGTGCTATTTCCGCCCACCGTTAGATCTTTTTCAACATTAGCATTATTTGTGACGTTTAAGTCTTTGATCGTCGCGGTGTCTGTCACATTTAGGTCTTGGGTCGTCGTTGTACCTTTTACATCCAAATCACCCCCAACTGTCGCATTACCACTCGCTGTTAAGTGACGGAATGTCGGATCTTTCGCCATCAAAATCTCTATCGCACCTGTCGTTGCGTTAGCAACCGTACGAATATTGCTACTATCCGCTTCTTTATTCTCTGCCAAGCTACCTTGAACTGTAAGTGTTTCACCCAATTTACGACTGACAACGACACCATTGTTCCCTGTAAAATTCATTCCCTGATCGGTTAAACTGGATGTAATGTTTTGAATAGTCGTGTGAAGTTGACCACCTGTCACCGCATCCGTACTTCCTGCTGAGATATTACCGCTGCTGATGTTGCTGATAACATTGCCACCCATATCCACTTTCGTGCCACCGTTGACAGTAAAGGTTTTACCTTGACCACCTACCGTTGTATCGCCCAATAACTTGGTTTCACCTGTGGAAGTGAGGGTATTGGTAAACGTGCCATTTTCAGACGTTAAATTCTTCACCGTTCCGTTGCTTACCGTTAGGTTACTAATAGTTGCATTGTTCGTGACGTTCAAATCTTTAGTTGTGGTTTTGCCTTCAACCGTTGAATCACCTTTCACTGTACTGTTTCCGGTAACCGTGCTATTTCCGCCTACTGTTAGATCTTTTGTAATCGTCGCATTATTTGTCACATTAAGATCTGTGGTTATGGTCGTGCCTTCAACCGTTGAATCACCTTTCACTGTGCTGTTTCCGGTAACCGTGCTATTTCCGCCCACCGTTAGATCTTTTTCAACATTGGCATTATTCGTGACATTTAAGTCTTTGGTTGTCGTTGTACCTTCAACCGTTGAATCACCTTTCACTGTGCTGTTTCCGGTAACTGTGCTATTTCCGCCCACCGTTAGATCTTTTTCAACATTGGCATTATTCGTGACGTTCAAATCTTTAGTTGTGGTTTTGCCTTCAACCGTTGAATCACCTTTCACTGTGCTGTTTCCGGTAACTGTGCTATTTCCGCCTACCGTTAGATCTTTTTCAACATTGGCATTATTCGTGACATTTAAGTCTTTGGTTGTGGTTTTGCCTTCAACCGTTGAATCACCTTTCACTGTGCTATTTCCGGTAACTGTGCTATTTCCGCCTACCGTTAGATCTTTTTCAACATTGGCATTATTCGTGACATTTAAGTCTTTGGTTGTGGTCGTGCCTTCAACCGTTGAATCACCTTTCACTGTGCTGTTTCCGGTAACTGTGCTATTTCCACCTACCATTAGATCTTTTGTAATCGTCGCATTGTTTGTGACGTTCAAGTCTTTGGTTGTGGTCGTGCCTTCAACCGTTGAATCACCTTTCACTGTGTTATTTCCGCCTACCGTTAGATCTTTTTCAACATTGGCATTATTCGTGACGTTCAAATCTTTGGTTGTTGTTGTCCCGTTTACATTCAGGTTACCACCAATATTGGCATTGCCTGTGGTAGACATCGTTTCAAATTCCGGGTTTTCGGCAATTTGGATTTCAACTTTTCCGTCCGTCACGACGGTGTTCACATTTTTGGAACTATAAGTACCGGCTGTTGCTTTGTCTCCCGAAATCGTCAGCGTTTCACCAAGTTTACGGGCTGTACTTCCCGAATTGCCGGTAAAAGTCAACGGATTGTTAGAAAGTGCGGTCAAATTATTCGTGATATTTTGAGCCATTTTATCTAACTGCCCCTTAGTCGCTGCATCCGTTGCATTCGTCCCTTCTGCAATATTGGTGAGCACGTTACCGCCCATATTGACGGTTGTACCGTTAGCAATATTGAAAGTTTTATCTTTTCCGCCCACTGTTGTATTTCCGGATAGGGTGGTTTCACCTTTAGAAGTTAAAGTGGAGTTAAATGTACCATCGGTTGAATTTAAATTGGTTGTATTAATATTCGTTGCATTTGTGGTTGCATTTGAAATCAAACCTTTTACTTGGCTTAACGTTGTTGCATCATTATCTTGAGTTGCGGCACTAACATTTGTTAAGCGGTTTCCGCCTGCATTAAAGTTAGAGTTAGCCCCTAATGACATATTCCCTAACTGAGTGTCTCCACTCGCCGTGAGGTCTTTAACCGTTGTACGACCATTTACAACTAAATCTCCCCCAACGGTTGCACCATTCGTTGTTGTTATGCTTGTGAAATTAGGTGAGTCACTCACTGCCAATGTAATCTCTTTATCACTTTGAGTCACGTTGAGGTTTTTCCCTGCTACGATAGTGACGGATTCCTCCATCTGAACATTAGCACTTGAATTAGTACCATCATTTCCTCTCGTCGCAATATTCCAACCTTTGTTGACTTTCTCTAATGCAGTATTTGCGGTACTCTTCGCATTCGTTGCTGTTGCATTCGCAGTGTTCGCTATCTTATTAGCATTTGTTGCCGTAGTATTTGCGGCATTTGCCGTGTTGTTGGCATTCGTTGCTGTTGCATTCGCAGTGTTCGCTATATTATTAGCATTTGTTGCTGTGGTGTTTGCAGCATTTGCCGTGTTGTTGGCATTCGTTGCTGTTGCATTCGCAGTGTTCGCTGTATTGTTAGCATTTGTTGCTGTCGTACTCGCTACATTTGCCGTGTTATTGGCGAGAGTCGCCATATTGTTGGCACTAGTAGCAATGGTGTTTACTACATCAAGTTGCTCTTTGTTTACCGCATCTTTTGCCGATGTACCGGCTTTCACATTAATAATTTTATTACCGCCCATATCTACAGTAGAATTTCCTTGGAAAGTAACCGTTTTTCCCTCACCTCCAAGTAGAATATCACCGCGTAAATTTGACGTACCTGACACCGTTAATGAACCACCTGCCTCAACATTAGTAAATTTTGGATTGTCAACCGTCTTAATGGTAATTTTGCTACCGCTACGTTCTACATTAATATTTTTCCCTTGGGCAATATTGATCGAGCCATTTCGGGTGATCTTCTCACCTGCATCATCATTAGCTTTAATGAAGAAACTAGAATTATTGAGGGCATTGTTAATAGCATCTGATACGGTTTTCGCTGTGGTTAAACCTGATGTACCTGACACACTGGTCACCCCTGTTGCATTAGTAGAAATATCTTGTGTCACCACATCCATTTTGACAGATGAGCTGTTATTGTCATCAGTCACCACTGCGGTTGTATAACCGCCATCAGTGAAATTCACTAAACCGTCATTATTAATACGAGATTTTGTACTGCCGTTTTGTTGGATATTAAAGCCTGAGTTTTTCATTACCGCATAGAGCTGGCTACCATTCACAGCATCGGTAGAATCTTGCGAAACACGCCCCGCTGCCACATTAACAATTTGACGTTTATGGCTGCTATTACCAATAGAAAGTACACTGTCTGCTGTTTGCGCAGCAATAGTTGCGGTTGTTGCAACGCCTGTACTATTTTTAAATTTTAAATCAGCAACAGTATTCTTTGAGCCAGCTTCTGAACCTGCACCTAATGCCGTGCCATATTTTGAACCTGCAACGACTTTAGCAGCCGCACCAATGGCTGTTGCGTATTGAGAATCTGTGAATGTATTAATACCAATAGCAGTTGAATGGAGATTTCTAGTCTGCGCATTTGCACCAATAACGACAGATTCTTGACTATTTCCTGTTGCATTGTACCCAATCACAACCGTTTCCCTATGGGTTTCTGCTAGAACTTTTGCCTCAGCACCGATAACAATAGTTTTATCTGCGATGGATTGGGCACTATTCCCTAATGCAACACTATTTAATTTATTGGCTGTGCTATTAAAACCAACCGCCGTCGCACCTGCACCACTTGCGGTTGAATTTCCCCCTAGGGCTAGGGTTCCGTCACCTGTTGCACTGGCATACCCACCTACCGCTGTAGCGTTTTCACCATTTGCCGTTGTATTTGCCCCCATAGCTGAGGCACCTTTACCGGTTGCATTGGCATTTTCTCCCACAACAGTAGCACGTTCACCATTTGCGATCGTATTTGCCCCTAGAGCTGAAGCGCCTTCACCGGTTGCATTGGCATTTCCACCTATTGCTGTAGCGTTTTCGCCATTCGCAAATGAGCTAGTACCAATAGAAACTCCACGTTTTCCATACGTAGTCGCATTAAACCCGATTGCAATACCACCACGCGACTCCTCATCCGTGACTCTCTTCCCAACCTGAGACTCTGTACCAATCGCAATAGCACCAGGTGCCCAAGCTCGGGCAGACTCGTGTTTCTGATGACCAACGTTATCACGACCAATGGCAATCGCATTCGCATCTCCGTTGGCATCTCCTGCAGCAATAGATGTACCCTCACTATTTACCCATTTAATTTCGTTAGGCTTAGCTTTTACAGCAATAGCATTCGGCGCCATCATCATTGCAGATATCATGGCAATAATTTTAATCCCCCCAACAGATGGGAACTTACCTTCCCTACTTTCAGAAACTTCCACAGTATTATTGGAAGAAGATTTACAATGGCCTTTCGCTAACTCTGATACTGCCGCCCAAGTCTGGGTGGTATGGTTAAAAATAACCTTAAAAATTTTGTTCATAAATTCACGTTCCTTTAAACTACTAACATCGTTTCAAGCCCAACCTAAAAACACTGCGAAGAGCTTATTCCTACTCTGTATAAAATCTCTACAAATACTAACGCAATTTCAATATTGAGTATAGAAAAAATAACCATAAATCCAGACAAGAATTATCTGGTCTAACCAACCACGCTAAGCCTGTCCACGTAAATGATCGCCATCCGTTTTGTGTAATTTAGCTAATGTCCAGACGAGTGCGATGGCAAAAACAGATGAGGTTAAGAATGTATAGCGGAAAGCCTGTTGCAATAATTCCCCTTCATGACCAAAAAGTTGGCGATAAAAATTCAAAATAATAGATGAGACGGCTATCCCAAAGCCGATACCTACCTGCTGCACAATACTTAGTAGCGTTGAACCGGCACCGGCTTGAGTTTGAGAAAGATCGCCTACCGTTAATGTATTCACTGCGGTAAAAATCATCGACATACAAGCGCCATACCACATTAGGTTACATATAATCCAGCCTAGAGCGCTTTGCTTATCTAAGTATGCCATTGCAATCATCCCTACAGCCATTAAAAGTGCGGATGAAATCAGGGTTGTTTTATAGCCAAACTTATTCAGAATACGCCCGATAACGGTTTTAAATATCACCGACATTAACGCAATGGGTGCAAGCAGCCAACCGGACATTTCTGCGCTATAACCAAAAGAAAGTTGAAACATTAACGGCAATAAAAATGGAATACCGGAAGCAGAGAAACGAATAAATAAATTGGCGAGAATCCCCAAACTAAATGTTCTCGTGCGAAATAAGGAAAGCGGTAGAATTGCCCGTTCATTCCCTTTTGCATACATAACATAAAGAGTCAATAAACCCATACCGAGAATAAGCGAACCATAAGTCAAAACCAAATTTCGCTGACTTTCTCCCATTAAATCCAAACCGAGCGTTAATCCCACTAAGCCTAGGGCAAATAATAAAAAACCGCTCCAATCCAGCCTTTCTTCACCGCCTTTGATATTGTCCATTACGCGACCGGAGGTGAAAATGCCTAATATACCAATGGGAATATTAATTAAAAAAATCCAGTGCCAAGTTGCATGAATGACCAACCAGCCACCTAAGATAGGGCCGAGGATTGGGCCGATTAACCCTGCCGTTGCCATTAAATTCCAAGCGTTGAGAAGCTGATGTTTAGGAACAGATTGAATGATCGCTAAGCGGGCAACCGGCATCATAAATGCGCCCCCAATGCCCTGAATCACTCGAGCAAGAATGAGTATGTCCAAGTTAGGAGCGGCGGCACAAACTGCTGAACCGAAGGTGAATATAAAAACCGCACTGCGAAATACCGTGAGTGTGCCAAATTTTGCTGCTGCCCATGCGGTAAGGGGAATAAATAATGCGACAGCCAAGGAATAAGCAATGATCGCCATTTGCATTTCAAACGCCGGGGCGTGTAAATCAGCGGCGATGGTCGGCAATGCCGTATTTAAAATAGTGGCATCAAGACTTTGCATAAAAAGTGCCATTGCTGCCACTCTGGCTAAACCTCGATAAGGGCGAATCTCTGTCATTTTACTTCCTGTGACTTGAACCAAGTTTCAATAAAATCAGCAATCTGTGAAACTCGGTTAATATCTAACAAAGTGCGGTCGGTTTCAAGAGCATAATTGGTGGCAAGGGCAAGGACATCGCTGTCAATTTCTGGCAAAGGCTTTTCCATTTCTTGGCGATGTAAAAGAATTTTCGGGATCGGTTCTTGTTTAAATCCTTCCACGAGAATTAAATCTGTTAATGTGCGATCAAATTGTTGAGCCAAATAATCAAGTGAAACAGGTGAGGGCGTTTCTGTCATCATCGCCCAACGGTTATCGCAAGCCATTATCACTTGGACAGAGCCGGCTTCTTTCATTCGCCAACTGTCTTTCCCTTCCTTATCCACTTGGGCATTATGATGGCTGTGTTTAATCACGGAAACACGGAACCCACGAGTGATTAACTCGGGAATCAGTTTTTCTAATAATGTCGTTTTACCACTACCGCTATAACCGGTGATACCAAGAAGGGGAATTTGAACACGCATATAAAAATAACCTTAGAAATGACCACACTTTAACGATTTTCAAACAGTAAAAAAACGATAAATCGGGGTTGATGATATTTATCGTGAATTTTTGCGAGATGCTTTACCCAAATAGCACTAACAACAGCCATTCATGCAATAATGCCAAGACCAATTGTAAGCCCCATACTATTTTTCCCCGATAATCGGCGAAGTTCTCGTCCCATCACTAAACAAAAATAAGTAATGATAAGTAAAAAAGCAATATTAACCCATTTAAAAGAAAGGGAGTTTTCGTCACAGAGTATAACAGGCATCGCTAGAATAACAACTTTTGCAATATCATCTGTGAATTTTGACCAAGCTGATAATGAGCTTTTCTCAATGGTTGAGCGGAATAAATTAAACATGATTTTCTCCGTTTTAAATAAAAGCGGAATTTTGCTTAATTTTATGTTCTTTTACTCTACCCAATATTCAAATTTGCGAGGAACTTCGCAGAAAAAATTAAAAGTGCGGTTAAATTTTTCCACATTTTCAAGAAAGTACCGGCATTATGTAGCAGTTGCACGAATCTGTTTTTGGGTTAGCTTGTCGGGACACACTGCGTGTGTCCGTTATAAAATCAAATCATTTCAATATACTAAAATTCGGATACACGCAGTGTGTCCCTACAATGTCGGTGAAATTTCTATTTTTGTGCATTTGCTACATAGTGCCGGAAAGTACACGTAATAAGGTCGGCTGAAATTCTGTTTGTCGCCCTAGTTTTTTGGTATAGCGTTTAATGAAAATAAAAGAAAGGGCGGTAAAAAGAAAAATAACAAGGGCTTGGATCAATTCATTTTCGCTGATGTAATGGGATAATAGGGTCGCGATAAGTAAAGCAATGAGTGGCACAATGTACATCAATAAGGCGGAATAGAGCATGGATTTCTCTTCTAAGCCAATTTCTACGGTTTGCCCTTCTCGCAGAGGTATGATGGTTTCTATATAGAAAATATGTTCGCCACGTTTGCCGTTGAGTTCGGACAGGCTTGACGTGCCACAGCTGTTTTTTGCCGCACATTGTCCGCAAGCACTTTGAGATTGGCATTTTACTTTTGCTATACCATTTTCATAGCTGATGACAACCGCACTTTCTTTTAACATTGCGCTTCTCCCAAATAAATATCAAAACGGTGATTTTTCGTTTCACGGCTAAAGTGCGGTGATTTTTTGGCGAGGAATTCCGCATAGTCAGGGCGTTTTACTACCACTCGTTTTCGAGCTAATCGTAACGCAGGGGTTAGCAGTTCGTCTGCATCCAAATCTGCTCCAACTAAATGCTGAAACACTCGCATTTCTTTTTTTACTAAGGCGGATTTTTGTTTGTGTGGATACATAGGATCAAGATAAACCACATCGGCATACGCCGTTTCAGAAGTTAATTCATTGATATGGCGAACCGTTAATAAACGCAAATTTTGCTGTAGCATTTGCCCAATTTCTTCATCTTGATAGGCACGATGTAAGCCATCTTGCAACAGTAAATGCACAACGGGGTGACGTTCGACCAAACGCACTTGGCAACCAATAGTGGCTAAGACAAAGGCATCACGCCCTAATCCCGCAGTGGCATCAATCACTGTTGGCAATTCATTCCCTTTAATTCCGACTGCTTTGACTACCGCTTCACCACGTCCCCCGCCAAATTTTCGGCGATGTGCCATCGCTCCCCCCACAAAATCCACATAAACTGCCCCTAGTTTGGGTTCATCTAATTTACGTAATTCCAAACGTTCATTTGTTTGTACTAGGGCAAGGGGGCTTTTATCATCGTGAACAATGCCTTTTTCCGCACAAAGTGCGGTCAATTCTGCCCATGTTTTTTCGGTAGATGCCGAAATAAGTTGAATACCTACTTGCGAATTAGCCATACGCCGCTTTCCATATGATCGGTATAAGGGAATTGATCGAACAACGCTGCTTTTTCAATACGGTGGGTTTTAGACAGTTCTTGCAAATTATCGCATAAGGTGTATGGATTGCAGGAAATATACAAAATGCGATCGTAATTTTGCACTAATCTTATCGTGTCAGGATCAAGCCCCGCACGAGGGGGATCGACAAAAATCGTATTGCATTCGTAGGATTTGAGATCAATACCTTTCAAGCGATTAAATTCACGAACACCGTTCATCGCTTGGGTAAATTCTTCGGCGGACATGCGAATAATCTGCAAATTATTGACGTCATTTGCTGCAATATTAAATTGTGCCGCTGCCACAGAGGGTTTCGCTATTTCCGTGGCAAGGACTTTACGGAAGTTTTGTGCTAAGGCAATCGAGAAATTGCCATTCCCACAATAAAGTTCAAGTAAATCGCCTTCACTCCCTGCAGTGCAATCTATTGCCCATTCTAACATTTTACAATTCACCACGGCGTTTGGTTGGGTGAAACTGTTTTCTACTTGACGATACACATAATTTCGCCCCGCCACCGGTAGGATTTCATCGACATAATCTTGTTCAAGGCAAATTTTTTGTTTACTTGCTCGCCCAATCAATTGAACATCAAAACCTAGCTCAATAAGCTGCCCTCTTAACTTTTCCGCTGATTGTCGCCATTCCTCTGTAAGCGATTTGTGATACAAAAGGCTGACAATCATTTGATTACTCAACGTGCTGAGATAATCAATTTGGAACAATTTTTTGTGCAAAATTTCTTGTTGTTTGAGCAAAGGAAGCAAGGTTTGCATCATTTGGTTAATGAGCCGACTTGCGATAGGAAATTCGTCCACTCGGTAAGGTTTACGTGTGCTTTGATCAAACATAATATGATAAAAATCATCTTGTTCATGCCAAATGCGAAATTCAGCCCGCATACGATAGTGGCTGACCGGAGAACCGAATAGCCGGATTGTTGGCGCATTAAATGGACGCAAAAGTGCGGTCAGTTTCTCTTGTTTTTTTTGCAGTAATTCGATGTATTGGGAAATAGGGAGTTGCATAGCAATTTATATAGTATCAGTAGAATGTGCCAGATAACTTCATTCACGTATGAGAAATAGGCGATAGAAATTATCAATTGTGAATTTCACGCTTATCTAAAAAACAAAAGGCAGGCTTCCGCCTGCCTTTGTATGAATCTTATTCGCCGGAATAATCATCACCACCGGATGCCGCCTCACTCACATCCCCCGAGAGGGTGTAAACACGTTTGGTCGTGCTAATGCGAGTGCAGTATTTATGCCATGTTTTTTCAAAGAAAGTCTCCGGAGCACGTTCTCCACGACAGAATGCAACAAACTCTTTTTCTTCTTTTGTTGCCGGTTCACGTTCACCTAAATCCAAGGCTTTAAACGCTTGACCGTATTGTTCAAGCACTTGTGATTCTTTGATGGTGTAATCTCCGTGACGCGAAAATCCGCGTGGATAGTTTTTATCGTCAAAAAAACGACGAGTAACACTAAAACTTGCAGCCATGATCATCTCTCTTTATTTCATTGGTTAAAAACGGCACGCATTAAACCAATTTTTCGTTATTTTTGCAATAAACCTTTTACGGTTTCGACATAATCCTTGACAAAATCATCATAATTTAAGCCTTGAGGATTCACACGGAATTTTCCATTGACATAAAAATCCGGCACGCCACGTACATCAAATTGAGTAGCCGCATTCACTTGCTTGTTCACTAATCCATTTACCGCAAAACTATTGATTCCCCCATCGAATTGTTCTGCTGTTACACCGTTATCTAAGAAAATAGCACGAATATCGTCCATTGATTTTAAACGATCTTTTTGTGCGGCTTCAAATAAAGGGGCTTTGACGTTATTCTCTACCCCTAACGCCATGGCTAACGCCCAAGCTCGGGTTAAGTTTTCAGACTCGCGTCCTAAAAAATTCACGTGGTATTGTTTAAAGACAACGCCTTCCGGCAAACTATCTTTGACTTGTTGAGGAATATGGTACTCCATTTCAAAAGAGTAACAATGAGGGCAATAAAAAGAGAAAAATTCAATCACTTCTTTTTGTACTGTGGCTTGTTGGCTCACTTGAATATATTGTTTACCTTCTTGTAAGTCTGCCGCCAGTACGTTTACTGAAATTAATGCACCTAATGCAAGTAAAAATTTTTTCATTTTCTTTCCTTATTTAATAATGCCACGAGCCTTTAACAGTGCCGTTTTAAAATCTTCTTCATAGTCTTTTTTGAGCCCGGGGATAGGTTCGTATTTATCCGTGCCGTCCATTTTTAACTGATAAATAATCACTTCATCAGTTAATTCATTTAATGGCTTTTTGAAACCGGACTCATTCGCAATTTTTTGCAAAATTTCCATTAAACTCAAATCCGGCTCTTTAGACCAATAGGGCTGTAAAAGTTCCAAAACTTCATTTAAACGCTTACATTTCATTGCTATTTCCTTTCCTATATAGAAAAATAAGGCTAGATGATACTTGAAATAGCAACAGAATAAAATATGACAATCACAATAAGTGCGGTTATTTTAGCTGGAGGAAAGGCTCGGCGAATGGGGGGGAGAGACAAAGGTTTACAACTTTGGCATGAAAAACCGTTGATCCAACATATGATTGAGCGTTTACAACCTCAGCTCGCTGATATTACGATTAACGCTAATCGAAACCTTCCCAACTACGCCAAATTCGGTTTTCCCGTGTTTAGCGATGAATTAGCGGATTTCCAAGGGCCATTAAGCGGTATGTTGAGTGGACTTGAAAAAGCCAAGACGGATTTTGTGCTATTCACCCCTTGCGATAGCCCTTTCTTTCCAAAAAATCTACTGACAAAATTTAAAAGTGCGTTAGAAAATGACCGCACTTTTGTTGTTTATGCCAGCGATGAAGAACGTATTCATCCCACATTTTGTTTAATGTCTGTTCAATTAAAAGAAAAACTTCGCCTCTATCTTGCCGCTGGCGAACGCAAATTATTGCAATTTATGCAAGCAAACGGTGGAAAAGCCGTCAACTTTGGCAGTGCTGAAGGACTGTTTGTCAATTTTAATACCCTAGATGATTTACATAAAAAAACCGTGAGTTCAATTCATGATGCAACACGCTGATTTATCCCGTTATTTCACCCCTCGACATATCATCACGGCAATTTGCCTAGTCGTGTATTTGTTACAGCAAATCGGTTTTGAAGAAAACCTGATGGAAATTTTCCACTACCCTGTTTATGCTGATCAGGATAGGGAACTTTGGCGTTACATTACGCATTCTTTTGTGCATTTGTCGAATATTCACATTATTGCGAACTTATCATGGTTTTGGTTATTTGGCAGTATGATTGAACGCCATTTTGGAGGAATGAAACTTTTTCTCATTTTTTTGTTTTCTGCCATTGTCAGTGGGGTAATACAAAATTATTTCTCAGGCCCTTATTTTTTTGGTCTATCGGGGGTGGTTTATGCCATATTAGGCTATGTTTTTATTGTTGATAAACTTAATGCCAATATTTTTGAGCTCCCCAAAGGTTTTTTCATGATGTTATTAGTCGGACTGGCATTTGGTTTTGTGAGCCCTTTATTTGATATTCACCTTGGTAATGCCGCTCATATTTCAGGGTTGATCATAGGCTTAGTTTGGGGATTCATTGATAGTAAAATTTAGCGGAATCAGGTAGAGTGTAAAGGTTTTTCACGGAAAGGATACAAGAATGAAACAGTCCATTCGTCATCAAAAAATTATCGAATTAGTCAGTCAATATGGTTATTTAAGTACCGAAGATTTAGTGAATCTCTTGGAAGTGAGCCCTCAAACAATCCGTCGAGATCTAAACATTCTTGCAGAATTGGATTTAATCCGCCGTCATCACGGTGGGGCAGCTTCGCCTTCTTCAGCGGAAAATTCCGATTATACCGACCGAAAACAGTTCTTTTCTTCACAAAAAAACCGTATTGCGCAAGCGGTGGCGAAGTTTATCCCGAACGGTTCATCATTATTTATTGATATCGGTACAACCCCGGAAGCCGTGGCAAATGCGCTACTGAATCATGAGCGTTTACGCATTGTCACCAATAATCTTAATGCGGCACATCTTCTCCGTCAAAATGAAAGTTTTGAAATTACGATGGCAGGGGGATCATTGCGTGTGGATGGCGGTATTATCGGTGAAGCAACAGTAAATTTTATTTCCCAATTCCGTTTAGACTTTGGCATTCTAGGAATCAGTGCCATTGATTCCGATGGTTCATTACTTGATTATGATTACCACGAAGTGCAAGTGAAACGGGCGATTATTGAAAGTTCACGTCAAACATTACTTGTCACCGACCATTCAAAATTTACCCGACAAGCAATTGTACGTTTAGGGGAGCTAAGTGACGTGGAATATTTATTTACCGATAAAGTGCCATTTTCTATAAGTCAATATTTGCAGGAAACCCAAACCAAATTAGTGGTGTGCCAGTGAGAAAGTGCGGTTATTTCTAACCGCACTTTTGTTTTTTTGATATCCATATCAAACCAATGCGGTTAAGACCAATCCCAAAAAACAAAACAGGGTTATAACAGACAACGAAACTGTGTAAAAAACTTATTTATCGGTAAGGGGGAAAGATACTTGAGGTGTCAAGGAAAGCCTGATAGATCAAGAAATACGACGAGATTCCCTCTCAAATCGTACTCCCCATTATCCGGCGGATAAGGAAAGATGAAAAGAGAAAATATTGAAATTTGTGAAGCTCGTCACATTTTTTAGCCCATTTTCTTTAATTTTTGACAAAATCAAGAGCTTTTTCTACCACTTCAATTCCAGCCCCTTGCTTGAAGGCATTTTCACTTAAATAACGACGCCATTGGCGTGCGCCTTGACAATGTTGAAATGCACCCAGCATATGACGAACGATATGGTTGAGATAAACGCCTTGACTAAGTTGTTTTTCAATATAAGGCAACATTGCCAACACCGCTTCCCTTGGAGTAACAATTGGCATATCAGAATCAAACAACGCCTGATCAATCAGACCGAGTAAACTCGGATTTTGATACGCCTCACGTCCCACCATCACCCCATCGACAAATTGCAAATGCTGTTTCACCTCTTCGATGGTTTTAATGCCACCGTTAATGACGATTTTCAAATGAGGAAAGTCGCGTTTTAACTGATAGACACGTTCATAATCAAGAGGGGGAATTTCACGATTTTCTTTCGGGCTTAATCCGGAAAGCCATGCTTTACGTGCGTGAATAATAAATTCCTGACAGCCTTTATTTTGTATTTTTTCAATAAAATCACATAAAAATTCGTAACTATCGAGATCATCAATACCAATACGGGTTTTCACCGTCACAGGAATATTCACCGCTTGTTGCATTTTTTCAACACATTCTGCCACCAAATCGGCCTTTGCCATTAAACAAGCACCAAACATCCCGTTTTGTACCCGATCAGAGGGACAACCTACATTGAGATTGATTTCGTGATATCCCCGTTCTTCCGCCAGTTTTGCGCAATATTTAAGCTGTTCGGGATCACTTCCGCCTAATTGCAAGGCAACCGGATTTTCACGCAAATCAAAATCCAAGAGATCATATTTGGCATGAATAATCGCCGGTGTCGTCACCATTTCTGTATAAAGCAAAGCACGTTGCGAAAATTGACGATGAAAATAACGACAATGGCGAGTTGTCCAATCAAGCATTGGCGCAACAGAAAAGCGACCACGATAAAAGTGCGGTTGATTTTGAGGCATTTTTATTTCTCTTGTTTATCGTTGCGACGATCCGCTGTTCAAAATACTTGTACCGAGCAACGAAATAATAAAAGGGAGTTAAGTGAGGCGGAATTATGGAGACAATAATAGGGGAAATCAAGCACAGACTTCCTACTATTCAAAAAGAGAAGCCAAAGCACCCATCGTTTCTTTAAATTCAATTCTTAGCTTGCTAATTCTCCTTTTGCCATTATAATAAGTCTAAATTTTTAAACCTATTAAAATGTAATCTTATGCCTCAACAAACGATGATGTTAATGCGAGAATGCATCCCTGTATTTACTGTATTGAGTGATGAAAATCGCCATCATATTCTGCGTCTTTTACTTGAAAATGGAAAAATGAATGTGAATGACTTAACGGAGCGTCTCCATCTTTCACGTCCTGCCGTGTCACATCATTTAAAAATTATGCGACAAGCCGGTGTTGTCAATGTGGAACCCGTAGGCAAAGAACGCTTTTATTGTATTGCGATGAAAGATGCTATAATGAAACTTACTCAGCTTACCCAACTTCTCGCATTTCACTGCCCCAATTCTTAATCCTACGACTTGATATGTGTCTCAGCTGTACAATGGGTATTCTAGGGTAAAAGTAAGGAGTGATACCTCTCCTCCAAAATATTAGCTCATTGAAATTTCTTTATTTTTAGATACTCACGGCAGGATATTAAGGCTTATAACAATGACATTGTATTTGTACGTAATATCGAAAAATTTTTTATTAAATAAGTTTATGTTTTTAAACCTATAAACAAAAGGAAAATCAAATGTTATTTACCTCTTTTACTTTTACAAATGGCACACAAGCCAAAAATCGTTTTTTTAAAGCGTCTACGGAAGAACAACTGGCTGTAGATAATCGCCCGAGCGAGAAACTCATTCACTTATACGATGTATGGGCAAAAGGAGGTGCCGGTGTGCTATTAACCGGTAATGTTATGGTGAGCGAAGATGGCAAAGGCTCACCTAATGATGTGGTATTAACTAATGAACGTGATTTACCGATGCTTAAACGTTGGGCGGCTGCCGGTATACAAAAGGATGCATTATTAATTATGCAAATTAATCACGCTGGCAAACAATCTCCCAAAAATATATCACCACAACCCGTTGCCCCAAGTGCGGTTCCTCTGAGTGGAATGGAGAATTTCTTTCATCATCCACGAGAATTACAAACCACCGAAATTCGGGACTTGATCACAAAATTTGCCGAAACAGCCCGTATAGCCGAACGAGCCGGTTTCTCCGGTGTGGAAATTCATGGTGCACATGGTTATTTAATCAGCCAATTTTTATCGCCCCATCACAACCGCCGTACAGATGAATGGGGTGGCAGTTTAACTAACCGAATGCGTTTTTTAGTGGAAATTTATCATGCTATTCGTGCCACTACGACACCTCATTTTTTAGTGGGAGCGAAATTAAACTCCGCTGATTTTCAAAAAGGGGGCTTTGATGAAGATGAATCCGTGTTGGTGATCGAAAAAATGAGTGAACTCGGTATTGATTTTATTGAAATTTCCGGTGGAAACTATGAAAGTCCGGCAATGCTTTCTAACAAGCCAAGCAGTCAAAAACGTGAAGCTTTTTTCTTAGATTATGCTAAAAAAGCACGAGCAGTCACAAACGTGCCACTCATTATTACCGGTGGTTTTCGTTCCCAAACAGCGATGAGCGATGCTCTCACACAGGGTGATTTAGATTTTGTGGGCATTGCCCGTCCATTGACACTGGTGCCTGATCTGCCTAATCAAATTGAACAAGGCATTTATCAAACGGTAAAACTACGTCCTATTCGTACCGGTGTAAAGAGAATTGATGGCCAACTGGGTTCAATTTTAGAAATGGGGTGGTATATGTACCAAATGGAACGTCTTGGCAGGGGTAAATCACCGAAACCAACGGTCTCTGCATGGTATATTTTATTCCGCACACTTTGGCAAAGCGGTAAAGCTGGATTGAAAAATAGTCGGGCTTGATGACGTATTAAGTAAGTATGAGAACTCAACCAATACTCTCCTTAGCACCTAAAATAGACAGTGAAAAATCCGGTATTATGTAACAAATACACAAAATAGAAATTTCACCGACATTGTAGGGACACACTGCGTGTGTCCGAATTTTAATCTATTGAAATGATTTGATAACGGACACACAGTGTGTCCCTACAATCTACCCAAAAACAGATTTGTGCAACTGCTGCATAATACCGTAAAAATCATTAAAATTTGACCGCTCTTTTGGGTCACCAAGCTCAAGGATCCTAATAACGATCCTCCTCATTGTTTATTGACAAGCAATGCCATAATGATTAGAATTTGCCGTCTATTTCTGTATTGAAGTAGATTTTTTGAACAACATTCTATTATTGAATAACATTTAAACTGGAGCTTTTTTAATGGCAACTATCAACCAGCTAGTACGCAAACCGCGTGTGAAAAAGGTTGTAAAAAGCAACGTTCCTGCATTAGAGGCTTGCCCGCAGAAACGTGGTGTATGTACTCGTGTATATACTACAACTCCTAAAAAACCTAACTCAGCGTTACGTAAAGTATGTCGTATCCGCTTAACAAACGGTTTTGAAGTAACTTCTTATATCGGTGGTGAAGGTCACAACCTTCAAGAGCACAGCGTTGTGTTAATCCGTGGCGGTCGTGTTAAAGACTTACCGGGTGTGCGTTACCACACAGTACGCGGCGCATTAGACTGCGCAGGCGTGAAAGATCGTAAACAAGGTCGTTCTAAATACGGCGTTAAACGTCCTAAAGCTTAATGGTTCTCCGTTAAGTAAGGCCAAACGTCTAAATTAGCAAAAAAATTTAAACCATAAACTCCAGTCAAAAGCGCACCGCGCTGCAAAATTCCTTAAAAGGAAGATTGCTGATGAGTTTTGGATATCCTGAAGATTAAAATACGGAGAAATTCGCAATGCCACGTCGTCGTAGTATTGAACCACGCAAGATTCTTCCAGATCCGAAATTCGGTTCAGAATTACTTGCAAAATTTATTAATGTAATCATGGTAGACGGTAAAAAATCCGTTGCTGAATCCATCGTTTACGGTGCATTAGAAACCCTATCTGAGCGTACAGGTAAAGAACCTTTAGAAGCGTTTGAAATCGCACTTGAAAATGTGCGTCCAACAGTAGAGGTTAAATCTCGTCGTGTTGGTGGTTCGACCTACCAAGTACCGGTTGAAGTTCGTCCGGTTCGTCGTAACGCATTAGGTATGCGTTGGATTGTAGAAGCAGCACGTAAACGTGGTGATAAATCAATGGCTTTACGCCTTGCAAATGAATTATCAGATGCGTCTGATAACAAAGGTGCAGCAGTGAAAAAACGTGAAGACGTTCACCGCATGGCTGAAGCGAACAAAGCATTTGCTCACTACCGTTGGTAATAAGCTTTTGAATTTAAAGGGCTTCATCATTGATGAAGCCTTACCCTTATATAAACAGATATTAAACTAAACAAGGTTATAATAATGGCACGTACAACTCCTATTGAAAGATATCGCAATATCGGTATTAGTGCGCACATTGATGCGGGTAAAACGACTACTACTGAACGTATCTTATTCTATACAGGTGTGAGCCACAAAATCGGTGAAGTACACGATGGTGCGGCAACAATGGACTGGATGGAACAAGAACAGGAACGCGGTATCACCATCACCTCAGCGGCAACCACCGCTTTCTGGTCTGGTATGTCTCAACAATTCCCACAACACCGTATTAACGTTATCGACACGCCGGGACACGTAGACTTTACTGTTGAAGTAGAACGTTCTATGCGTGTTCTTGATGGCGCGGTGATGGTTTACTGTGCCGTAGGCGGTGTCCAACCACAATCAGAAACCGTATGGCGTCAAGCGAATAAGTATGAAGTTCCGCGTATTGCGTTTGTTAACAAAATGGACCGTACCGGTGCAAATTTCTTACGTGTAGTTGAACAGTTAAAAACCCGTTTAGGTGCTAACGCTGTACCTCTTCAACTTCCAATTGGTGCAGAAGAAAACTTTACCGGTGTTGTTGATTTGATCAAAATGAAAGCGATCAACTGGAACGAGGCTGACCAAGGTATGACCTTCACTTATGAAGACATCCCTGCAAACATGCTTGCTGACTGTGAAGAGTGGCGTCAAAATCTTGTGGATGCTGCAGCTGAAGCTTCTGAAGAATTAATGGAAAAATACCTTGGCGGTGAAGACTTAACTGAAGAAGAAATCAAAGCAGGTCTTCGTCAACGTGTATTAGCGAATGAAATCATCTTAGTAACCTGTGGTTCTGCGTTTAAAAACAAAGGTGTTCAAGCAATGCTTGATGCTGTGGTTGAATACTTACCGGCACCAACAGATATTCCAGCAATTAAAGGTATTAATCCGGATGAAACTGAAGGTGAACGTCATGCAAGCGATGAGGAGCCATTCTCTTCATTAGCGTTTAAAATTGCAACTGACCCATTCGTAGGTAACTTAACCTTCTTCCGTGTTTACTCTGGTGTCATTAACTCTGGTGATACCGTATTAAACTCAGTGCGTCAAAAACGTGAGCGTTTTGGTCGTATCGTTCAAATGCATGCTAACAAACGCGAAGAAATCAAAGAAGTTCGTGCCGGCGATATCGCTGCGGCAATCGGCTTAAAAGATGTGACTACCGGTGATACATTGTGTGCAATTGAAGCACCAATCATCCTTGAACGTATGGAATTCCCAGAGCCGGTAATCTCTGTTGCGGTAGAACCAAAAACAAAAGCAGACCAAGAAAAAATGGGTATTGCATTAGGTCGTCTTGCACAAGAAGACCCTTCATTCCGTGTTCATACTGACGAAGAATCCGGTGAAACCATCATTTCAGGTATGGGTGAATTACACTTGGATATCATCGTTGACCGTATGAAACGTGAATTCAAAGTAGAAGCGAATATCGGTAAACCACAAGTATCTTACCGTGAGACTATCCGTACCCGTGTTAATGATGTAGAAGGTAAACACGCAAAACAATCTGGTGGTCGTGGTCAATACGGTCATGTTGTTATCGACTTGTATCCATTAGAGCCTGAAGGTCCGGGTTACGAATTTGTTAATGAAATCAAAGGTGGTGTCATTCCTGGTGAATACATCCCAGCTGTTGACAAAGGTATTCAAGAACAACTTAAATCTGGTCCATTAGCAGGTTATCCGGTAGTTGACCTTGGTGTTCGTTTACACTTCGGTTCATACCATGATGTGGACTCATCCGAACTTGCGTTTAAACTTGCTGCGTCTTTAGCCTTTAAAGCGGCATTCGCAAAAGCAAACCCGGTTCTACTAGAGCCAATCATGAAAGTAGAAGTTGAAACACCACCAGAGTATGTTGGTGACGTAATCGGTGATTTAAGCCGTCGTCGTGCAATGGTTAACGGTCAAGAAGCGAACGAATTTGTTGTTAAAATTGACGCAGAAGTTCCACTTTCTGAAATGTTCGGTTATGCAACAGACTTACGTTCACAAACCCAAGGTCGTGCATCATACTCAATGGAACCGTTAAAATATGCTGAAGCACCAACAAGCGTTGCTGCTGCAGTTATTGAAGCGCGTAAAAAATAATTTTTGTAAACCAGCGGTATAGAATATTTCGATTTTGTACCGCACTTTTAGGAAATATTAGCAATGTCTAAAGAAAAATTTGAACGTACAAAACCGCACGTAAACGTGGGTACAATCGGCCACGTTGACCACGGTAAAACAACTTTAACAGCTGCAATCACCACAGTATTAGCAAAACACTACGGTGGTTCAGCTCGTGCATTTGACCAAATTGATAACGCACCGGAAGAAAAAGCGCGTGGTATTACCATCAATACTTCACACGTAGAATACGATACCCCAACCCGTCACTACGCACACGTTGACTGTCCGGGACACGCCGACTATGTTAAAAACATGATTACCGGTGCGGCACAAATGGATGGTGCTATTCTTGTTGTAGCAGCAACTGACGGTCCTATGCCACAAACTCGTGAGCACATCTTATTAGGTCGCCAAGTAGGTGTACCTTACATCATCGTATTCTTAAACAAATGCGATATGGTGGATGATGAAGAGTTATTAGAATTAGTTGAAATGGAAGTTCGTGAACTTCTTTCTCAATATGACTTCCCTGGTGATGATACCCCAATCGTACGTGGTTCAGCATTAAAAGCGTTAGAAGGCGATGCTGCATGGGAAGAGAAAATTCTTGAGTTAGCTAACCACTTAGATACTTACATCCCAGAACCTGAGCGTGCGATTGACCAACCGTTCCTTCTTCCAATTGAAGACGTGTTCTCAATCTCAGGTCGTGGTACAGTAGTTACCGGTCGTGTAGAGCGTGGTATTATCCGTACCGGTGATGAAGTTGAAATCGTAGGTATCAAAGATACCGCGAAAACAACTGTAACCGGTGTTGAGATGTTCCGTAAATTACTTGACGAAGGTCGTGCAGGTGAAAACATCGGTGCATTATTACGTGGTACCAAACGTGAAGAAATCGAACGTGGTCAAGTGTTAGCGAAACCGGGTTCAATCACGCCACACACTGACTTCGAATCAGAAGTGTACGTATTATCAAAAGATGAAGGTGGTCGTCATACGCCATTCTTCAAAGGTTACCGTCCACAATTCTATTTCCGTACAACAGACGTAACCGGTACTATCGAGTTACCGGAAGGTGTGGAAATGGTAATGCCTGGTGATAACATCAAAATGACTGTATCCTTAATCCACCCGATTGCGATGGACCAAGGTTTACGTTTTGCTATCCGTGAGGGTGGTCGTACCGTTGGTGCGGGTGTTGTTGCCAAGATCATCAAATAATACCGAAATATCATATTTATATTTCTCAAAAAGTGCGGTTCAAACCGCACTTTTTTATTACTGAAAAGTATTATCACTTACTAAAAATCCAACAAAATATCCTTCGTGGCTGAAATAAATTCCCTTACTCATAAATATCAATACACTTATTTTCCTTCTAAATCTGGTAAAAAATAACAACGATTATTTTCTTATACAGGAGTAAAATAATGTAAGATTATAAAAAATAAAAAAGTTGGCATAATTCATTTATACCAACTTTTTTTACCTAGAGTGAATAGGAATTACTTTTTCAATAAATCACGAATCTCAGTAAGTAACTTCTCTTCATTTGATGGCTCTGCTGCCGCTTTTTCAACAGGTTTCTTCAATTTATTAATAGCTTTCACCATTAAGAAGATAGCAAAGGCAATGATAACAAAATCGAAGACATTTTGAATGAACATACCATAATTTAATGTTACAGCAGGAATGTCACCATTTGCTGGCTCTAAAATAAATTTCAGATCTTTGAAATCTACCCCACCGGTTAATACCCCTAATACAGGCATCACAACATCACTAACAAGTGAACTAACAATTTTACCAAATGCCCCGCCAATAATGACACCCACAGCCATATCAACAACATTACCACGCATCGCGAATTCGCGAAATTCCTTTATAAAGCTCATAAATTTTCCTTTTGTTAAATTAATAAATGGGGTTCGTATTCTATATGAGCTATCTAAAATGTAAACCTTTTAAATAAAGAATACGCTCGGTTGGAACAATTTCTCAATTTCAGAAACAGCTTTTTTGTCACTTAAATATACGACAACATGATCGCCATCCTGAATTTCAATATTTTTATGTCCAATAATAACGTCATTATGACGCAAAATTGCACCAATAATACAACCTGTCGGTAAACGAATATCGCGAATTTTTCTGCCAATAATATGAGAAGAATTCAAATCACCATGCGCAACAATTTCAATCGCCTCGGCAGTCCCATGATGTAAACTCGCCACATTTTTTACATCGCCTTTTCTCACATAGCCTAATAGAGCAGAAATCGTGGCTTGCTGTGGTGAAACGGCAATATCGATTGTCCCACCTTGAATAAGGTTGATATATGCCATACGTTGAATCAGAACCATGGCTTTCTTTGCCCCTGAGCGTTTTGCTAATAATGCAGACATAATATTAGCTTCATCATCACTGCTCAAAGAAAGAAATACATCTATGTTTTCAATATGTTCTTCAAATAATAAATTTTGGTCTGATGCATCACCATGAAAAACCAACGTTTTCGCTAATTTTTCTGCTAAAATCTGCGCCCGCTCTGCATTTCGCTCAATTAATTTTACAATGCAATGATCTTCCAATTGCTTTGCCACGCCTGACGCAATATTCCCTCCTCCAACAATCATGATTCTTTTATAGGGCTTTTCAAGACGTTGCAACTCGCTAATTACCGCTTTAATATGCTCTGTCGCACAAATAAAGGTGATTTCATCACCGGCTTCGATGATCGTGGAACCTTGTGGGCGAATCGTTTTGTCATTACGCAAAATAGACACAATACGGCATTCAATATGTGGCATATGTTCCTTAAACGCTGACAAAGCATGTCCTACTAATGCCCCACCATAATAAGCGTTTACCACCACTACACTGATACGATTTTTAGCAAAATGTGCTACTTGTAATGCACCGGGATAAGTGATGAGACGAGTGATTTCATCCGTCACTAA
Source organism: Pasteurella sp. WM03 (assembly GCF_004570945.1). Lineage (NCBI taxonomy): Bacteria > Pseudomonadati > Pseudomonadota > Gammaproteobacteria > Pasteurellales > Pasteurellaceae > Pasteurella > Pasteurella sp. WM03. The sequence goes on along the minus strand of NZ_SPPO01000006.1, from coordinate 155,472 downwards.
ATTTTCCGGTGAAATAAGATGATTGATAGGAATGTTTTCATCATTAAACAATTTATCTTTTTCACGCAAATACTCTGAATTCCGAATACGTGCAATACGTGTTGGCGTGTTAAATAATGTATATCCCATTTGGCACGCCACCATATTGATTTCATCTGATGAGGTCACCGCCACCATTAAGTCCGCATCCGCCGCACCGGCATCACGTAACACTTTTGGAGAAGAAGGTGAACCCTGAATCACGCTTAAATCATGCTTCTCCTGCAAAGCCTGAAGCTGTGGTGATTCATTGTCCACTAAGGTAATATCATTATCCTCGCTGACAAGATTCTCTGCCAATGTTGTACCGACTTGTCCGGCACCAAGAATCATAATTTTCACGCGTCACTCCTTGTTAAAATAAGAGAACGAATACCAATTTGCGCTGAATTTAGACCGCACTTTAACGCATTCACTTGGCGACAGATTTCATCTGTTACTGCATTTGCCTGAGCCATCTTTTCTTCTGTTACCCCTTCAGGTGATTTTTGGAATAAAATTGAATCTAATAATCGCTCTGCGTGCATACCGTCACGGCAATAATGTAACACGCCCGCCTCATCAAATAGGGTTGCCACTTTCGCAATTTTTGTGGTTGCAATACCCAATGCCCCATCTTCACCGCCTAATTCTCGGAATAACGCATGCTGCGGAAATCCGCCGCAAGCCAAGAAAAAAGCACGGCGAAACACTACATTGCCACCGCATGTCATTCTCATATGCTGCCAAGCAAAATCAAAATTAGGGTGTTCCGCATAATGGCTCGCTAATCCTATGGGTTTTAAAGCTAAACGTACCACAGAGGTGTCCGGTTGAAAATGGAAGGTTGCCGCTGCCACTTCTAATGCGCCTTGCTCATAGGCATCGTCCGCATCTAAAAAAGCGATCAATTCATTCGTAGATTGTAACGCCCCCTAATTTCGTGCTTTTGCGACACCACCGTTTTTACTCATTGACTCCACAAAAATCCGTTCCGGATACTGAGTGGAAAACTGATTCGCCAGTGTCAAAGTACTGTCGGTAGACGCATCATCCACCAACCAAATTTTGCCTAAACAGGGTTGATTTAAAACAGATTCCACTGCCCGTGTTAATGTTGTTTCTGCGTTATAACAAGGAATGATCACGTCAATGTTAGGAAACATGATGATCTCCTTTCTTTTACGTTAGGCACGCTTACGTAACTTGGCATAATAAAATCCGTCTCCGCCATTGTCTTGCGGAATAAACTGAAAACCGACCGCACTTTTATTATCACTCACATTATCTTCAAAAGGGAGCGACAATAATTCAGCATCCGGTTGCTCCGATAAGAACGCACGAATTTGTTCATTATTTTCTTCCGGTAAAACGGAGCAGGTGGCATATAATAAAATGCCATTTGGTTTCAATTTCGCCCAAAGGGCTTTTAAAATATTTTTTTGTAATGCTGTAAGTTGTGCAATGTCCGTTTCTTGGCGTAACCATTTAATATCAGGGTGACGGCGAATCACACCGGTGGCAGAACAAGGTGCATCGAGTAAAATACGGTCAAATTTCACCGCACTTTGCCCGATTTCCGCCAGCCATTGATCCGGTTTAGTTGCATCACCGCAAACTACTACTGCTTGCTGATTCAAACGTGCCAGATTTTCCGTCACCCGTTTCAAACGATGGGATTCCACATCTAATGCAATCACATTCGCTTGCGGAGCGAGTTCCAAAATATGGGTTGTTTTTCCACCAGGCGCAGCACAGGCATCTAAAATCCATTCACCATTTTGAGGTTCAAGCAACGTTGCTGCCCATTGAGCACTCAAATCCTGTACCGTTACCGCCCCTTCCGAAAAATGAGGTAATTTTTGTACCGCCATTGGTGAAGCCAGGCGTAATGCCTGAGGGTGAGAGCTGATTTCTGCCAAAATGCCCGACTCCGCCAATAAAGTCCGGTAGCGTTCCACGCTATTTTTTTGTGCATTAACCCGTAGCCACATCGGCGGTTTTTGATTATTCGCATTAATGATGTCACGCCAATTCGGATAAGCCTTTTTCAACTTGTTGACAAACCATTCGGGATGTAAGGTCTGCCAATGTTTATCCACTTGCGCCAAAATACTTTCTTTTTCACGTAAAAAACGGCGTAGCACACCATTGACTAACCCACGGAAACTGTCTGATTTCAAGGTTTTTGTTGCATTTACCACTTCATCCACGGCGGCGTGGGTCGGGACTCGCATATAAAGCAACTGATACAGCCCAACAAGTAATAAACAATGTACAACCCGAGTTTTGCCTTTTAGCGGTTTATCCACAAGACATTGGATAATTCTCTCCAAACGAGGCAGCACACGACATACACCGAAACAAATTTCTTGGAGTAAGGGTAAGTCTTGTGTTTTCAGCATAGGTTGCACATCGGGAATTAAGCTCGAAAGAGATTTTCCCTCATCAAGCACTTGTAAAATGACCTGTGCTGCCACCGCTCTAGTGGAAAGTGCGGTCGTTTTTTTCGTTGGTTTATTTCTTGCCGCTTTTTGCGGTGAGCGTTCATTTTTCATTAGGCTAGCACCTTACCAACAGGAAACCAATCTGCTCGTCCGTTTAACAAATCCTGTGCCGACATCGGCTTTTTACCTGCCGGTTGCAATTGCAGAATATTTAGAACACCTTCAGCCGTGGCAATTTGAATACCGGTTTTATCCGCACACAGAATCATCCCCACCGGTTTATCTTGATGAGATAGCACTTCCGCCTGATACACTTTCAAAGTTTGTGGACTTCCTGCTTTATCTTCCGTGCTGAAATACGCCATCGGCCAAGGCTTAAATGCCCGAATATTCCGTTCAAGTTGTGTAGCAGAAAGTGACCAATCCAGTTTAGCTTCTTCTTTAGAAAGTTTATCCGCATAGTTGCTTTGGCTGTTATCTTGTTTCTCGGCAATAAATTTTCCGGTTTCGAGCTGATCAAGCACCTCAATGAGTGCCGGTGGTGCTAATTCAGCCAATTTATCATAAAGACTTGCTGAGGTTTCGGTTGGCAAAATATCACAATACACTTTGTGCAACATATCACCGGTATCCAAACCTTCATCCATTTGCATAATGGTCACGCCGGTTTGAACATCACCCGCCCAAATCGCACGCTGAATCGGTGCGGCACCACGCCAACGGGGCAAAATAGAACCGTGTACGTTCAAACAGCCCAAACGTGGCGCGTCTAGAACCGCTTTGGGGAGAATTAAGCCATAAGCCACCACCACCATCACATCGGCGTTCAGGGCTTGTAATTTTGCTTGTGCCTCAGCATTGCGTAAGGATTTAGGCTGATAAACAGGAATATGATGTTGTTCGGCAAGCTGTTTCACCGGGCTGGCCTGTAATTTTTTACCACGTCCCGCCGGTTTATCTGGTTGGGTATAAACTGCGATCACATTATGTTGAGAATTTATTAAGGCTTGTAAATGCTGTGCCGCGAAATCAGGCGTACCTGCGAAGATAATATTAAGTGGTTTCATCATGTTCTGCGTTATGTTGAATAATGTTCCCGATAGTACGGGAGAGAAAATAAAATGCGGTCAAAATTAACCGCACTTTTCGTGATTATATCGCTGTTGCACAGGGTGGAAAACTGTAGGGACTCATCTGTTATAAAATCAACTTTCAATATATATGATAAGCGGACACACGCAGTGTGTCCCTACGTTTCGTTGAAATCCCTGTACATTGGCTACATAATATCGGTTATTGTTTTGCCATTTGTTTTTTGTATTTAACCAATTTTTCTTTAATACGTTGGCGTTTAAGCGGTGAAAGATAATCTACAAACAAAATGCCGTTGAGGTGATCAATTTCGTGTTGAATACAAATGGCAAGTAAGCCGTCTGCGTTTAAGGTAAATTCTTTGCCGTCACGGTCTAGCGCCTTTACAGTCACTTTTTCTTTCCGTGGTACTAAGGCACGAAAACCGGGAATCGACAAACAACCTTCTTCAATACCGGTTTCACCTTCAGACGCCAAAATTTCCGGATTAATTAATACCAATTGGTTTTGTTTATCTCCCTCAATATCAATGGTAATAATACGTTGTAAAATATCCACTTGCGGTGCGGCTAAACCAATGCCTTCTTGTTGATACATCGTATCAAACATATCATCTACAATTTTTCGAATAGCATCATTAACTTCGGAAACAGGCTCACAAACAACTTTTAAATGTTCGTCAGGATAAATTAATACATTAAGTGCGGTCATAATTTCTCTTATTTTTTAAATTGTAATTTGTTGCGTAATTGTAGCACAGGAAGGTATTTATGTCCTTAATTAGGGTGATTGACACAAAAGCCATTATGCAAACTCCAATTCAACCGAGCTTTCCCCCAACATATTCGCTAATTCCGTTAAAATTTCATCAGTCGGTGTAATTGACCATTGAATCCCGAGACGTAGTAACGCTCTGCCTTTCGGGCTTTGGTAGTAAACGTTAATCGGTAGCCCCCCCCCACTCACCGGTGTCAGCTTTTCTTTTAGCTGTTTAATGAAAATTGGGGTAATTTGCTCGTCCGATAAACAAATAGCAAGGGATTTCGCATAGCGTGAACGGGCTTCATCTAATGTCATCATATCCCGTACGGTCATTTTTAAACCACCGGAAAAATCATCAAAACTCACTTGTCCGGATACCACCACAACCGTATCTTTCTGCAATTTTTCACCAAATTGCTCTAAACTTTCACCAAATAAGGTGATATCCAAGCGACCTGAGCGATCATCTAATGTCGCAATGCCCAGTCTATTCCCCTTTTTGGTAATCGCAATGCGTGATGACACAATTAAGCCTGCCGCCGTACTGATTTGCCCACGACGGTTTGGTGTGAGTTCCTTTAAGCGTGTTGAACTGTAATGGGAAAGTTCTTTCAGATAACGGCTAACCGGATGACTGGTTAAGTACAGCCCTAGGGTTTCACGCTCGCCATCTAGGATTTGTTTTTCCGTGTAAGGCGGCGTATTGGCATAGGCGTTTTCCACTTCTTCATAGGTTTCAGTCAATACGCCAAACATATCCGATTGCCCCATAGCTTCGTCTTTAGAGTGTTGATCGGAGGCTTTTAATGCGTCTTCCAAATTTTTAGAAAGCGCCGCACGATGCGGCCCTAATTTATCAAATGCACCAGACATAATCAGGCTTTCAAAAGTACGTCTATTGATTTTTTTCAAATCAACACGGGCGCATAAATCAAATAAATCTTTAAAAAATCCCCCTGCATTGCGTGCCGTAATTAATGCCTCAATCGGCCCTTCACCCACACCTTTAATCGCCCCGATACCATACACAATTTCACCGTTTTCATTCACGCTGAAATGATGTTTGCCCACATTAATATCCGGTGGGGTGACTTTTAATCCCATTCGCAAACATTCATCATATAAGCCGACAATTTTATCGGTATTGTCCATTTCCGATGTCATCACCGCTGCCATAAATTCCGCCGGGAAATGGGTTTTCAACCAAAGGGTTTGATAAGAAACCAAGGCATAGGCTGCCGAGTGGGATTTATTAAAACCATAACCGGCAAATTTTTCCACCAAGTCGAAAATCTTCATAGCAAGTTCACCGTCAACGCCATTTTTGATCGCGCCCGCTTCAAACACAGAGCGTTGTTTCGCCATTTCTTCCGGTTTTTTCTTACCCATTGCACGGCGTAATAAATCCGCACCGCCCAATGTATAACCGGCTAAAACCTGTGCAATTTGCATCACTTGTTCTTGATATAAAATAATGCCGTAAGTCGGTTCTAAAATCGGTTTCAGGCTTTCGTGCTGATAGTTCACATCGGGATACGAAACCTCTTCACGACCGTGTTTACGGTCGATAAAGTTATCCACCATGCCCGATTGTAGCGGGCCGGGACGAAACAGTGCCACCAAAGCAATAATATCTTCAAAACAGTCCGGTTGGAGACGTTTAATCAAATCTTTCATACCCCGTGATTCCAACTGGAACACAGCGGTGGTTTCGGCACGTTTGAGCAATTCAAAAGATTCCGGATCATCCAAGGGAATAGAGGCAATATCTACCATAGGTTTCCCTTCCCGAACCATACGGGCATTGACCATATCCAATGCCCATTTGATGATGGTCAGGGTGCGTAACCCCAAGAAGTCAAATTTGACTAAACCAGCATATTCCACATCATTTTTATCGAAATGAGTAACGGGATGAAGCCCTTCACTGTCGCAATAAAGTGGTGAGAAATCCGTGATGAGTGACGGTGAAATCACCACACCACCGGCGTGCTTACCGGCATTTCGGGTGACTCCTTCCAGCTTGCGTGCCATATCGATCAGGGCTTGCACTTCCTCATCGCTGTCATAAGCAGCTTGTAATTGAGGCTCAACTTCAAAGGCTTTGGCAAGGGTCATACCCGGATCGAGAGGAATCAATTTAGAGATGCGATCCACAAAACCATAGGGATGACCTAATACCCTACCCACATCACGGATTACCGCTTTCGCCGCCATGGTACCGAAGGTGATAATTTGCGATACCGCACCACGCCCATAGGTGTCCGCCACATGCTCAATCACGCGATCTCGCCCGTCCATACAGAAATCCACGTCAAAATCAGGCATAGACACACGTTCAGGGTTTAAGAAACGTTCAAAAAGCAAATCAAATTCTAAGGGATCGAGATCGGTAATTTTTAACGCGTACGCCACCAATGAGCCTGCACCTGAACCCCGTCCCGGCCCCACGGGAATATCGTTATCTTTCGACCACTGAATAAACTCCATCACGATCAAGAAGTAACCCGGAAACCCCATTTGGTTAATGACGTCGAGTTCCACTTGCAAGCGTTCATCATATTCCCCACGTTTTTCCGACCGCACTTTTTCATCAGGAAATAAAAATGCCAGCCGCTCTTCCAACCCCTCTTTTGATTTCATCACCAAATAGTCTTCCGTACTCAGTTCCCCTGTTGGGAATTGCGGTAAGAAATATTGCCCAAGGCGTAAAGTAACGCTACAACGCTGTGCGATTAATAAGGTATTTTCAAGGGCGGAAGGAATATCGGCAAATAAGGCACACATTTCTTCTTCCGTGCGGAAATACTGCTGTGCCGTGTAAAGTTTAGGGCGTTTAGGATCATCTAAAGTATAGCCATCATGAATCGCTACACGAATTTCATGGGCTTCCGCATCATCAGGTGTTAAAAAGACTACATCATTGGTCGCCACAAGAGGGAGATTTTGATCTTCAGCTAAGGCACAGGCGGCTTTGATATAACGTTCTTCATCAGGCTTGCCGGTTCGGGTTAATGACAGATAAAAATGATCCGGAAAAAATTCTTGGTAGAAATCGACCGCACTTTGTGTTTCCGAAGCATTTTCTTTCAATAATTTTTTACCCACGTCACCTTTTGTCCCACCGGATAAAATAATCACGCCCTCACGGTGTTCGATCAACCAATCTTGATCGATATAAGGCAAATCGTCGTAGCCCCGTTGGTAAGCCTTCGACAAGAGCAATGTGATATTTTTATAGCCCGTATTATTTTTCGCCAACAAGGTCAGCTCAAATAATTCATCGCCACATAGCTCACTGCGTACCCGTACATCCGCCCCGATAATCGGTTTAATACCGGCAGACAATGTTTCCCCATAAAAACGCACGACACCGCAAAAATTGGTGAAATCCGTCAGCGCCATCGCCACCATATTATTCGCTGCACAGGTTTTGACTAAAGGTTTCACCTTGGCAATCCCATCAATCATGGAGAAATCACTGTGTGTACGGAGATGGACGAAACGGGGTTGTGTCATTGAAAATCCTTGAAAGTGCGGTTGATTTGAATGTTTTTTACGGGCGTGTATTATACGGAAATTTAAGATGAAGGGAAAATAAAGGGCTGAATGATCAACACTCATTCAACCCTGTTTTAGCTTATCGTGACTTACGCAACATTTTGTGTTGTTCCAATACGGTTAAAAATTCTTGAGGCAATTTGGGAATGACTTGAGAGACAATCTCAGATGGAATCTCACCATAGAAAGCCTCCGAAATGGATCCGGTAATCGCCGCAATGGTATCACTGTCACCTCCAAGAGAAACGGCAAGACGAATGGCATGTTCAAAGTTTTCACTTTCTAAAAATGCGACTATCGCCTGTGGAACAGATCCCTGACAGCTCACATCAAACTTATACTCAGGGCGAATCTCATCGCAGGTTTGTGATAAATTATACCCAAAGGTCTCTTCAATATAGGCTTTGATTTTTGTTTTATCTTTTGTGGTTCGGGCTAAAAAAATTGCCGTTGCGGTAGCCTGTGCCCCTTTAATGCCCTCAGGATGATTATGTGTGATTTCAGCCGAGCGTTTAGCATATTCAAGGGTTTCTTCAAGAGTATCAAATGCCCAACCCACCGGCGATACACGCATTGCCGATCCGTTTCCCCAACTGTTGTATGGCTCAGGTTCAATAGCCGGATTTAACCAACGATAAAACATTCCTCCATAACCGGCATTGTAATAACGAAGTCCCCAGTAACGCATAATTTCAACAAGATTCTCTTTTACCCCCTGATTCAACCAATCTGCCACCGCAATAGTACAAACAGTATCATCGGTAAAACGACATTGAGGAACAATCAATTTAAAATCTGTTGCACGGTAGTTATTGCACTCAAAACGCGAACCTACAACATCGCCAACAATCGCACCTAACATAAATTACTCCTGATAAATATGATATATTCCGCCAAAATAGCGGTTGCCAATTTCATAAAAAAACAACCGCACTTTTACCAATATGGTTATTTGTCTTGGCTCATCATTCTTCCAAATGGGATCTGGCTAGAATAGCCAAAAACTCTCGTGGCAGCTTAGGCAGGATCTGTTTGATAATTTCATTGGGGATTTCACCATAGAATGCTTCAGCAATGCTCCCCGTAATCGCAGCAAGGGTGTCGCTGTCGCCCCCGAGCGAAACGGCAAGACGAATGGCATGTTCAAAGTTTTCGCTTTCTAAAAATGCGACTATCGCTTGGGGAACAGTACCTTGACAGCTTTCGTTAAACTTATATGTCGGACGGATTTCATCACACGTCTGTGATAAATCGTAACCAAAAGTTTCTTCAATATAGCGTTTGATTTTGCCTTTATCTTTCGTTGTACGGGCTAAAAAAATCGCCGCTGCGGTAGCTTGTGCTCCTTTAATGCCTTCGGGATGATTATGTGTGATTTCAGCCGAACGTTTAGCATATTCAAGGGTTTCTTCGATTGTATCAAATGCCCAACCCACCGGCGATACCCGCATTGCCGAACCATTTCCCCAACTGTTGTAAGGTTGTGGATTAACTTTCGTACTGATCCATTTATCAAACATTCCGCCATAGCCGGCATAAGGGTATTTCTGACACCAATGACGCATAATTTCTACCAAATTATCTTGGCAACCCTGCTGAACCCAATCCGCCACGGCAACCGTACATATCGTGTCATCGGTAAATTCACTTCTTGACGTAATCAATTCAAAATCTGTTGCTCGGTAATTTCTAAACTAAAAACGAGAACCCACAATATCGCCAACAATTGCGCCTAACATAATTCCTCCTTAATAAATAGATTATGCTGTAATAAGCAAAACCAAGTATAACGGCTATGTAATAGGTTGTCGTGACAGGTTGTGTCGCACGCAAAAAAATAATTATGCTGATGAGAAATAGGATTTTTGCTAAAAGCGCGATTGTAAATTTCGTCAAAAAACAACCGCACTTTGAGCAAGCAAGCTAATCTATTTTATTTACATAGAAAACCGCTTTTGCCATTGTTTTGGGCTGATATGATGTTTGGCTTTAAAATGTTGGCGGAATGCCGTTGTGGAATGGAAGCCAATTTGGTGAGCAATTTCGTCAATCGTTAATTTGGTACTTTCGAGTAATTCCCGCCCTTTTTGTAGCCGTACCTCAATCAACCATTCGGTGAATGCCATTCCCGTTGCTTGACGAAAATGACGAGTGAATGTGCTGCGGCTCATCATTAATTGTTTGGCTAACTCATCAATCGAATAATTTCCTGTTAGATTAGTTCGTATAATATCTAGCCATTCATTGATATTCTTATTAGCGGTTTTACGAGCAATGGGTTGTTCAATAAATTGTGCTTGTCCTCCTTCCCGATGAGGAGAAATCACCAACAAACGTGCCAGTTGATTGGCAATTTTTACACCATATTGGCGGCGAACAATCGCAAGACAGCAATCTAACCCTGCAGACGTTCCTGCAGAGGTGATGATGTTTTCATCTTCAATATAAATTGCATTGCAGTCTAATTTTACCTGTGGGAAACGTTGTTTAAAATCCGTTTCACCTAACCAATGTGTCGTGGCCTTTTTACCATTCAGCAATCCGGCATAAGCCAGTGAATATGCCCCATAACACAGCCCCACAATCATCGCTCCACGTTGTGCCGCTTGTTGTAATGCCAGTATTAAAGCCTCGGAGGGAGGTTGATCAACATTATCCCAACCCGGTATCACAATAAAATCAGCTTGAGCTAACAAACCCAAATCGCCATCAGCTACAATCGTAGCAGGATAGGACTGTGCCACCCTTGGATTTTCCGCCACAATCTTGACATTAAATAAAGGTTTGCCCTCAATTTCTGTTGAAAAAACCATATAAGGCACAGAAAACTGAAAAGGGTTAAATTGGGGATAAAGTACAAGTGCAACAGTTGGAATAGGCATTTTTTTCTCATGCGAATAAATTTGACCCAATTTTTTCGATATTTGAATAATAAGTCAATATTTTTTATTTTATCTCTCTTTCATAATAATCACACCGCACACAAGCGGTTTAATTTATCTTATTTTTAAAAGAGGAAACAAAATGAAACTAAAACCTATCTTATTAACACTCATGGCAGCAACCTTAGCGACAACAGCTCATGCCGAAATCAGCTATCAGCATATCCGTAATGCGACCGCCAAAATTGAAATGGCAGGTAGCACGTTTTTAGTCGATCCCTATCTTGCCCCTAAAGGCACTTATGCAGGCTTTGAAGGCACGATTAACAGTCAAAAACGTAATCCGTTGATTGATATGGCAGAACCGGTTGAGAAAGTATTAGAAGGCGTTGATGCGGTGATTGTGACACATACCCACGCTGATCATTGGGACGAATATGCACAAAAAATGTTACCGAAAACCTTACCGATTTTTGTACAAAATGCCGGTGATGCACAAATTATCCGTTCACAAGGCTTTAAAGATGTTAGAGTCGTAGGTAAAAATACAGAATTTAACCAAGTAAAATTAAGCAAGACCGGCGGACAACACGGTACGGATCAAATGTACTCTAACCCACAATTTGCTGAAATTTTAGGTGAAGCAATGGGCGTAGTAATGCAAGCGGACGGAGAAAAAACACTGTATATCGTAGGTGATACCATTTGGAATGAAGAAGTGGATTTTGCACTCAACCGTTATAAACCCGAAGTGATTGTTATGAATACGGGTTATGCACAAATGGAAGGTAATTCAGATAGTATTATTATGGGGAAAGCCGATGTGGCGAAAGCCCGTCAGGTTGCGCCAAAAGCCGATATTATTACCGTCCATATGGATGCGGTCAATCATGCTTCGGTGACATCCGATGAAATGCGAAAATTCGTGAAGGAAAACAATTTGAGCAAAGTTGCTGTGCCAAAAGAGAGTGAAGTCTTGAAATATTAATGCAGGGTAAGAAATGAGTTAGACGAAATTCTGTCTATCCTTTTCAAATTAAAACCTATAATGAAAAGCGGTCGTAAAATCTTAAGGATTTTCGACCGCACTTTTATTTTAAAAGTCTTATTTTCTCGCAAGAGGAGGAACAAACGCTAAACCTAAATCCCAAGGTTGTTCAATCCATGTGTTTTGCGGAATGTCGATGATATAATCGTCCACTAATTTTGCCCCTGCCGGTTTGGCGAAAACGGTGACAAATTTTGCATTAGGATACATTTCACGAATTGCACGAGCGGTGTTGCCGGTATCGACCAAATCATCAACAACGATAAAGCCTTCTCCACCGTTTGGTACTTCCGCCGCGTGTAAAACTTGGAGTTCGCCTTGGCTTGTGTGATCGTGATAACTGGCGATACAAACGGTTTCTACGTGGCGAATGCTTAATTCACGCGCTAATACCGCTGCCGGAAATAGACCACCACGGCTCACCGCAATAATGCCTTTCCATTGGGAAGCGGGAAGTAAACGTTCTGATAATTTGCGGGCGTGCATTTGGAACATATCCCAAGTCACCACATATTTTTCGCTCATAATTACACCTTAATATCAATAAATAAAAATTGCGTAAGGATAACCTGAAACAAGGTTTTATGCTATTATTTCGTGAAATTTTTCGTAAAAAAGGAGCGAATATGTCTGAAATTACTACACTACAACCACAATTATTATGGAAATGGTTTGATCAAATTTGTGCCATCCCTCACCCTTCCCATCATGAGGAGGAATTGGCAAATTTCATTGTGAATTGGGCGAAAGAAAAACAATTTTTTGTGGAACGTGATGAAGCGGGCAATGTGCTGATTCGTAAACCGGCAACGACGGGAATGGAAAACCGTACACCGGTAGCATTGCAGGCCCATTTGGATATGGTGCCGCAAGCCAATGAAGGCAATCCGCAAAATTTCACCCAAGATCCGATTCGTCCATACATTGACGGCGATTGGGTGAAAGCACAAGGCACCACATTGGGAGCGGACAACGGAATTGGTTTAGCCTCTGCCCTTGCGGTGTTAGAAAGTGATGATGTGGCACATCCGCCTCTTGAAGTGTTACTCACAATGACCGAAGAAACCGGTATGGACGGTGCATTAAATCTTCGCCGTAATTGGTTGCAATCGGATATTCTTATTAATACGGATACCGAAGAAATCGGTGAAATTTATATCGGCTGTGCCGGCGGTATCAATGGGGATTTGGAAATCCCTTTGGAGCGTCAAACCAATACTTTTGAGCATAGTGCTCAGCTTTTTCTAAAAGGCTTGCGCGGCGGTCATTCCGGTTGTGATATTCACACCGGCAGAGTTAATGCGATTAAATTACTTGCCCGTGTATTAGCAAAACTTGCTCAAAACCAACCGCACTTTGTTTTAGCCGAAATCCGTGGCGGTTCTATTCGCAATGCGATTCCTCGTGAAGCGGTAGCAGTATTGGCGTTTAACGGCGATATTCAAGCCTTTGAAAGTGCGGTCAAAAATCTTGAAGTTTTACTGAAAGAAGAATTGGCAATCGCCGAACCTAATTTAACCCTTTCTGCTGAACCTACCGCCAAAACAGAAACGACATTTACCGCACAAAGCACAAAAACCGTCATTCATTTACTAAACGCCTTGCCAAACGGTGTGATCCGCAATAGCGATGTAATTAAAAACGTGGTGGAAAGCTCACTCAGCATCGGTGTGCTAAAAACTGAAGGCGACAAAGTAAAAGGCACGATTTTAGTGCGTTCATTGATTGAAAGCGGTAAGGCTTATGTGACGGAATTATTAAGCTCCGTTGCCACCTTAGCCGGTGCAAAAATCGAATTTTCCGCCCCTTATCCAGGCTGGAAACCGGTGAACGACTCCGCCATTCTTGACCTAACTAAAAAACATTACACCGAAGTATTAGGCAAAGAACCAGAAATCAAAGTGATCCACGCAGGTTTGGAATGTGGGCTGCTAAAAGAACATTATCCGCATATTGATATGGTGTCTTTAGGCCCTACGATCCGCAACGCCCACTCACCGGATGAAAAAGTGCAGATTTCAGCGGTGGAGACTTATTGGGAGGTGTTGGTGAGAGTGTTGGGGGGGATGCCAAGTAAATAGACCACTATTATTACATGGCAGGTTTTACCTGCCATATAGATAAAAAATGATAGAGTGTAGAGTAAATAAAAAGTACAAGCTGGGAATAAGATTTGTGCCTGTGAAATAAGCCATTTTATCCCTTCTTACGTTTTTTCCAAGCCTCATCAAAATTAACGCTTGGTAACATCAAAGGGGCATATCCTGACATTAAAAATAAATTTGATACATATGCACGTAAAAATGGGTAAGCAATAGCAGGGGCATTAACATGCAAAAAAGGATTATCTAATAAAGTCTCATCGACATGGCTTTCACTATCAACTTTAAATATTGCTTGATATTCAAGCTCTATTGATATCCCATCTTTGTGAGAATGTGAGAATTTAAAATTAATAGCAAAAGTTTGCTTATCTAAAATTTTAGGTTCATAACCAAACATATCTTTGATACTATCACTCAGAAACTGAAGACCCAATACTTTTGTTGACTCTAAAAAAAGTTTCATTATGCTGCTAATCCCATATTGGAAACATCATTGATCTCATAATATTCATCATTTGATGAATCTTGCTTACTATCTATATAACAAACACTACCTATAAACTGTAAGGAGTAAACTAGAGTATTTGCTAAGTAATCTGATATAGTAAAACCCGATACTAATGGATACGATGATATGCATTGATATAATTCATCACTATCGTAACTATTTAACACCTGTTTTAACTTTTCTAAACTACTAGATTTTTTCATATTTAATCTCCCCCATCTCGAATAATATCCTTCAATATTAATTCAACATTTTTCTCAAAAAGGCACAATTGAATCCTAGTTGGAAACATTAAACGTTCTGGCCTATTGGTAAAAAAACGTTCCTTAAATTCACATCTGTTACAAGCCTTGATCGCTTTATACTGCTCAAAGACATCTTTGTCTCTAAAGAAATAGAAGATAGCCGACATATCCATATTATACAATTTAGGGTTTTTCTTTACCATTTCTGTAAGCATATTTTCAAATTCTTCTTGGTGTGAAGCATTTCCTACTAAATCAAATATTTCCTTCTGTGTAGAAAAATTAATGTCAAACTCAGACACAACCCTTTTATTATAAGTCCCCCAAGTTCTAGCATAACGGTAGGAATCAGTCCAGAAATAATATCCCGCCCCTAACCATTGACCTTCCTGTTCGCTTTTAATTGGCACTTTAGATTTAATTTCTTCATTACTCTCCCCACGATCCTCACAAGTATGGAATCCAATAATAGTGTACATATCCCCTCAAGGTTCATACAGAAATTATCCTAACGTTGAAAATAATATCACATTTTCCTAAAAAGCATTAAGTATTTAAAACAATTTTACAAATTAACAAGTCAAACTTAGCTAAAAAATTTAGATTTTCAAATAAAAATCTGAAAACATAATATTATGTGGTAAATAACACAGCTAAGTTTAAACTGTATCATCAACGATAAATTTAAATTTCACTATAATTGCCTACCGTCACAAAAAATAAGAGAAATTTCTCCAAGCTAATCTTATTTCACTCCCCCTTCACCAACTTCCACAATGTCATCAACACAAGTGCTCCAATCATCAAATTTGAAAAAATAAAGGCAAACATGGCAATGCCGGATAGCACTTGATTATGGTAAAAAACAACCGCACTATTTGCCATGGAGGCTAAGCCGAATGAGAATGCCCATAAACCGATGTTTAAGCCTTTTTCGATAATCCAAGGGAAAATTCTCAATAGAAAGAACATTTGTAAAAAGCCATAGCCCCATAGGATTTTGGCGAAAGTATCCACTTCGCCTTGATTTACTGCTAAATACGCCGATGCCCCGACAAATGCGGGAGCAAGAATAATGCCCATAGTGGCACGGAAAGGCGGTTCTAAGGAAGAAATGCGTAAATGCTGGAGTAGTACCGGTTCAAACATTATCCATGCGATGAAACCCGCACCGAAAAATAAATAGCCAAGATCATGATAGCCTAATAAAGCAAGTGAACTTGCACTGGTGAAGTTCGCGGCGACAGAGGGTAAATAAAAAGGTGGGCGTGTTGATTTTTGCTCAAAAACACCGCCTTTCCAAAGCTCGCCGATTCTTATGGAGGAAAATAGCAATTGCCCAATTGTCCCTAACCAAATCATCACTTCCGCTATCACAGGATTCCAGCGATAAATAATATCGCCAACCAACATTATCGTAATTGGGATAAGGGAAATAAAAGAAAAACGAATAGGACAGCGATATTCTTCTTTCACTTCGTGGAAATAGTAACGAAGTTTATACCCATACATAGCAATAAAAATTAACCACACAATAATCGCCGTAGTGCCTATCGTGTCACTGATAGTTTGTGCCCAAGGGAAGAGATTTGCCAAATGCCACCATGCTAGAGATAACGCAGCTAAGCCAAGGGGAATAGCAAAATAGGCGGAGGGTAAAGGGAAAGATCTTATGGTTTTCATTACAAAGCTCCTCACGATAAAAAACTTGAGAAAAGTTTAGCATAGGATAAAAAATAGAAATAATTCTAAAAAGTTCTAACCTATTTCTAAAAAGTCCTAAAATTTTGTAAAAATGACCGCACTTTAGATACTGCTAAACCTAATAAATACGAACAAAAAAGCCCCTTTCGGGGCTTTTCTTTATTTATGTGTTTTGCAATATTAATCTTCCATTTCGGAATTTAATAATGCAGCAAGGTTTTGCGTGGCATCATCAGCAACGAACTCAAATTCGGCTTCGATATCCGCGTCACTTGCGAAAGCAGAAATTGGTTGTTCTATTGCCTCCACCGCTAATTCCGCTGCTTTTTGGCGGTTTTTAATGCGGTTTTGGTGATAGGCGAAACCGGTACCTGCTGGAATTAAGCGACCAACGATTACGTTTTCTTTCAAGCCACGTAACTCATCACGTTTGCCTGCTACAGCTGCTTCGGTAAGAACACGTGTAGTTTCTTGGAACGATGCTGCAGAAATGAAGGATTCCGTTGCAAGAGATGCTTTGGTAATACCCAACAATTCGCGCTCAAATTCAACCGCCGGTTTGCCTTCCGCTTCACGTTTACGGTTTACGATTTTCACACGTGCCACTTCAACTTGTTCTCCTTCAAGGAATTCAGAGTCGTAAGCGTTAGTAATCACCGCTTTACGCAACATTTGGCGAACAATGACTTCAATGTGTTTATCGTTAATTTTTACCCCTTGTAAGCGGTAAACATCTTGCACTTCATTGACGATATATTCGGTTACGGCACGTACGCCACGTAAACGTAAAATATCATGTGGTGTTTCTGCACCATCAGAAATCACATCACCACGTTGTACCATCTCACCTTCAAATACGTTGAGCTGACGCCATTTTGGGATCATTTCTTCGTATACTTCACCTTCTGCCGGCGTAATCAGTAAGCGGCGTTTACCTTTGGTTTCTTTACCGAAGGATACAATACCTGAAATCTCCGCCAAAATTGCCGGCTCTTTCGGTTTACGGGCTTCAAACAAGTCTGCAACGCGTGGAAGACCACCGGTAATATCTTTGGTTCCCACCGATTCTTGCGGAATACGGGCTAATGGTTCACCCACTTTCACCGCGGCACCATCGTCTAAACTTACGATTGCTTTACCCGGTAAGAAATATTGTGCGATCACATCGGTTTCAGGTAAGAAGATATCATCACCATTTGCATCCACCAATTTAATGGTTGGACGTAAATCTTTACCTGCGGTTGCACGTTCACCCACATCTTGTACAACAACTGAAGATAAGCCGGTCAGTTCATCGGTTTGGCGTGTGACAGTTAAACCATCCACAATATCCACGAATTTCACGAAACCTGCCACTTCAGACACAACAGGCATGGTATGTGGATCCCAGTTTGCGACTGTTTC
Source organism: Pasteurella sp. WM03 (assembly GCF_004570945.1). Taxonomy (NCBI): domain Bacteria; kingdom Pseudomonadati; phylum Pseudomonadota; class Gammaproteobacteria; order Pasteurellales; family Pasteurellaceae; genus Pasteurella; species Pasteurella sp. WM03. The sequence goes on along the minus strand of NZ_SPPO01000006.1, from coordinate 137,696 downwards.
ACCTGCCTCGACATCTTGACCATCGCCTTTATTTAACACGGCACCATAAGGCACTTTATAGTGTTCTTTGGTACGACCAAACGCATCAGTTACGGTTAATTCAGTATTACGGGAGGTTAAAACTAATTTACCTTCATCATTTGTGACGAATTTTGCATTAATCAAGTGCAATGTACCGGTGTTTTTCACCTGTACGCTAGACTCTTTCGCTGCTGCTGACGCCGCACCACCGATATGGAACGTACGCATGGTTAACTGTGTTCCCGGTTCACCGATAGATTGTGCAGCAATAACACCTACAGCCTCACCTTGGTTAATTAGGTGACCACGTGCTAAGTCACGACCATAACATTTTGCACACACACCATAATCGGTATCACAGGTTACCACAGAGCGTACTTTCACGCTGTCCACGGAGTTTTCATCTAATACATCACAGAGTTTTTCATCTAATAATGTATTACGAGTAATTAAGACCTCTTCCGTACCCGGTTTATAAATATCTTCCGCAGCCACACGACCTAATACTAACTCACGAAGTGGCACTTTTTCATCGCCCCCTTCAATTAATGGAGTCATCACCAAGCCTTCATGGGTACCACAGTCGTCTTCTACAATCACCAAGTCTTGTGCCACATCAACTAAACGACGGGTCAAATAACCTGAGTTCGCTGTTTTCAATGCGGTATCCGCCAAACCTTTACGTGCACCGTGAGTTGAAATAAAGTACTGAAGAACATTCAAGCCTTCACGGAAGTTTGCAGTGATTGGCGTTTCAATGATCGAACCGTCCGGACGCGCCATCAAACCACGCATCCCTGCAAGCTGACGAATCTGTGCTGCAGAACCACGAGCACCGGAATCTGCCATCATAAAGATGCTGTTGAAAGAAACTTGTTTTTCCGGTTTACCTTCACGGTTAATCACTTCTTCTTGAGACAGGTTTTCCATCATCGCTTTGGCTACGCGTTCATTTGCTGCAGCCCAAATATCGATCACTTTGTTGTAACGTTCACCTGCCGTCACAAGACCAGATTGGAACTGTTCCTGAATTTCCGCCACTTCCTCTTCTGCTGCAGAAATAATTTCATATTTCTTCTCAGGAATTACCATATCATCAATACCCACTGATGAGCCGGAACGAGCCGCATAAGCAAAACCGGTGTACATAATTTGGTCGGCAAACATCACGGATTCTTTCAAACCTAAACGGCGATAAGCTTCATTAATTAATTTTGAAATCGCTTTTTTACCTAATGTTTGATTGAATAATGAATATGGCATACCTTTCGGTGCGATCATCCATAAAATAGCACGACCAATCGTGGTATCGGTCAGTGTCGTTTTCGTTTCAAACTCACCCGCTTCATTTTTCACATATTCAGTAATACGCACTCTTACACGAGAATGTAATTCAGCCTGACCGGTACGATAAGCCTTTTCAGCCTCACGTGGGTCTTGCAATAACATGCCTTCGCCTTTACCGTTGACTTTTTCACGGGTCATATAATAAAGACCCAACACCACGTCTTGCGATGGCACGATAATCGGCTCACCGTTCGCCGGAGAAAGCACGTTGTTGGTTGACATCATCAATGCACGGGCTTCTAATTGTGCTTCAAGGGTTAATGGTACATGAACCGCCATTTGGTCACCATCGAAGTCCGCGTTAAACGCCGCACAAACGAGCGGGTGTAATTGAATCGCTTTACCTTCAATTAAGATCGGTTCAAATGCTTGAATACCCAAACGGTGAAGCGTTGGTGCACGGTTCAATAGAATCGGGTGCTCACGAATAACTTCCGCGAGGATATCCCAAACGATCGCATCTTCACGCTCAACCATTTTTTTCGCCGCTTTGATTGTCGTTGCATAGCCACGGCTTTCTAATTTCGCATAAATAAACGGACGGAATAATTCCAACGCCATTTTCTTCGGTAAACCGCATTGATGTAAGTGTAAGTATGGACCTACGGTAATTACAGAACGACCGGAGTAGTCAACACGTTTACCCAATAAGTTTTGACGGAAACGACCTTGTTTACCTTTAATCATATCCGCAAGGGATTTTAACGGACGGCGGTTAGAACCGGTAATCGCACGACCACGGCGACCATTATCTAATAACGCATCGACCGACTCTTGCAACATCCGTTTTTCATTGCGTACAATAATATCCGGCGCAATTAAATCTAATAAACGTTTTAAACGATTGTTACGATTGATCACACGACGGTATAAATCATTCAAATCAGAGGTGGCAAAACGACCACCATCAAGTGGCACTAACGGACGTAAATCCGGTGGAAGTACCGGTAATACCGTCATCACCATCCATTCCGGTTTATTGCCGGATTGAATAAAGGCTTCTAATAATTTTAAGCGCTTGGTGATTTTCTTACGTTTGGTTTCAGAATTGGTTTCTTGTAACTCTTCACGTAATTTTTCACATTCCACGTCAAGATCCATACCTTTTAACAGATCTTGGATTGCTTCCGCACCCATTTTGGCTTCAAATTCATCCTGCCAACGATCTTCTGCATCAAGGTATTGTTCTTCCGTTAATAATTGACCACGTTCTAAATCCGTCATCCCGGGTTCGGTCACAATATACATTTCAAAATAAAGGACACGCTCAATATCACGCAACGGCATATCAAGTAATAAACCGATACGGGACGGAAGGGATTTTAAGAACCAAATGTGTGCCACCGGTGAGGCTAATTCAATGTGTCCCATACGTTCACGACGAACTTTGGTTTGCGTCACTTCAACGCCACATTTTTCACAAATCACACCACGGTGTTTTAAACGTTTATATTTACCACATAAACATTCATAATCTTTTACCGGCCCAAAGATACGCGCACAGAAAAGACCATCACGTTCAGGTTTGAACGTACGGTAGTTAATGGTTTCAGGTTTTTTCACTTCACCAAATGACCAAGAACGGATCATATCCGGTGAGGCTAACCCAATTTTAATCACATCAAAATCTTCACTGGTTTTTGACTGTGCTTTTAAAAACTTAACTAAGTCTTTCACAAATGTTCTCCTGTCGGAGTTAAAGGTTTAAAGCGCGGTTAAAAATTACCGAGAATTTTGACCGCACTTCGGCGATTTCTTTTGTAGGGTGTGTAGATTTTTACCATCCACACACCTTACTTTTCATTACTCTTCGTCTAACTCGATATTTAAACCAAGTGAACGGATTTCTTTCATAATTACGTTGAAAGATTCCGGTGTACCCGGATCCATTTGTTGGTTACCGCTGACGATGTTTTTATACATCTTCGTACGACCGTTCACATCATCGGATTTCACAGTGAGCATTTCTTGTAGCGTGTAAGCTGCGCCATATGCTTCAAGCGCCCATACCTCCATCTCACCGAAACGTTGTCCCCCGAATTGTGCTTTACCACCTAATGGTTGTTGTGTGACGAGGCTATAAGAACCTGTTGAACGAGCGTGCATTTTGTCGTCAACCAAGTGGTTCAATTTGAGCATATACATATAACCCACAGTTACCGGACGCTCAAATTTCTCGCCGGTACGTCCGTCGTATAAGGTGATCTGACCGGAGGTCGGTAAACCACCGAGTTTTAATAACTCTTTGATTTCCGTTTCATCCGCACCATCGAACACAGGAGTCGCAACCGGCAAACCTTTACGTAAGTTATCTGCTAGACGTAGCACTTCTTCATCGGTGAAGCTACTTAAATCCACTTTTTGTGAACCATTGCCTAAGTCATAGGCTTTTTGCATATAGCTACGTAATTTTTCCACTTCTTGTTTTTGTTTAAGCATCGCATTGATTTGATCACCAATACCTTTCGCCGCTAAACCTAAGTGAGTTTCAAGGATCTGACCGATATTCATACGGGATGGTACGCCCAGCGGGTTCAATACGATTTCAACCGGTTGACCGTTTTCATCGTACGGCATATCCTCAACAGGGTTAATTTTTGAGATAACCCCTTTGTTACCGTGACGACCGGCCATTTTATCACCCGGTTGGATTTGACGTTTCACCGCAAGATAAACTTTAACCACTTTCAATACGCCCGGTGCAAGATCATCACCTTTGATAATTTTCTTACGTTTCACTTCAAGTTTGAGTTCAAACTCTTTACGAAGCTCTTCGTATTGCTCGGCAAGCTGTTCTAACTGATTTTGTTTATCTTCATCGGCAATGGTTTGTTCTAACCATTTAGTCCGATCTAATTTGTCTAACTGTGCCGTATCGAAACCACCGGCGATAAGAAGATTACGAACACGTGCGAATAAACCCGCCTCTAAGATTTCTAATTCATCAGAAAGGTCTTTTTTCGCTTGTTTTAATTGCATTTCTTCAATTTCTAACGCACGTTTGTCTTTTTCCACACCATCACGAGTGAAGACTTGTACGTCAATAACCGTACCGCTTACGCTGTTTGGTACACGCAATGAAGAATCTTTTACATCAGAGGCTTTTTCACCAAAAATTGCACGTAACAATTTTTCTTCCGGTGTCAATTGGGTTTCACCTTTAGGCGTCACTTTACCAACTAGGATATCGCCACCTTTCACTTCTGCGCCCACATAAACGATACCAGATTCATCTAATTTGCTTAACGCCGATTCACCCACATTTGGAATATCTGCGGTAATTTCTTCTGAACCAAGTTTGGTATCACGAGCTACACAAGAAAGCTCTTGAATATGAATCGTGGTAAAGCGATCTTGTTGAACCACACGCTCAGACACGAGCATAGAGTCTTCAAAGTTATAACCATTCCATGGCATAAACGCCACGCGAATATTTTGACCTAATGCCAATTCCCCTAAATCCGTTGAAGGGCCATCAGCTAAGACTTCACCACGATTAATCGGATCGCCTAAATTCACACAAGGAATTTGGTTAATACAGGTATTTTGGTTGGAACGGGTGTATTTAATTAAGTTATAAATATCAATCCCCGCTTCACCTGCAATAGTTTCATCCTCATTCACTTTAATCACGATACGTGACGCATCCACATATTGAACCGTACCACCACGTTTTGCGACAACCGCTACACCGGAATCAAGGGCAATTGGTTTTTCCATGCCCGTTCCCACCAACGGCTTATCTGCACGTAATGTTGGAACCGCCTGACGTTGCATGTTTGCGCCCATCAATGCACGGTTCGCATCGTCATGCTCAAGGAATGGAATCAATGCCGCCGCCACAGATACCACTTGCTGTGTTGAAACGTCCATATAGTGGATGTCTTCCGGTTTATATAAACCGGACTCGCCACGCTCACCACGTGCGGTAACAAAGGCATCAGTAAAGCGATTGTTCTCGTCTAGATTTGAGTTTGCCTGAGCGATAATATAATTTGCTTCATCAATAGCAGATAAATATTCAATTTCTTCCGTCACTTGACCATCAATGACTTTACGATACGGGGTTTCTAAGAAACCGTAATCATTGGTACGGGCAAAGGCGGAAAGAGAGTTGATCAAACCAATGTTCGGACCTTCAGGCGTTTCGATTGGACATAAACGACCATAGTGAGTGTTATGGACGTCACGCACTTCAAAGCCGGCACGTTCACGGGTTAAACCACCCGGGCCTAAGGCAGAAATACGACGTTTATGAGTCACTTCCGATAACGGGTTGTTTTGGTCCATAAACTGTGAAAGTTGTGAAGAACCGAAGAATTCTTTCACTGCCGCAGAAATTGGTTTTGGGTTAATTAAATCTTGTGGTGTAATCGCATCTAAATCGCCTAAAGATAAGCGTTCTTTGACCGCTCTTTCTACACGTACCAAACCAATACGGAATTGGTTTTCAGCCATTTCTCCCACAGAACGGATACGGCGGTTACCTAAGTGGTCAATATCATCGACTTCACCACGCCCGTTACGGATCTCAATGAGCTTACGCATAACAGCAATAATATCTTCATGGCTTAAAATACCACTGCCTACGCCCTCTGGAATGCCTAAAGAACGGTTAAATTTCATACGACCTACTGCGGATAGGTCATAACGTTCCGCAGAAAAGAATAAGTTATTGAATAACGCTTCGGAAGATTCAGGTGTTGGTGGTTCACCCGGACGCATCATACGATAAATTTCGTATAAAGCACTCACTTTGTCGTAAGTCGGATCAACACGTAAAGTCTCAGAAATATAAGGACCGTAATCTAAATCATTGGTAAACAATGTCTCAATGATGTGATAACCGGCTTGTGCTAACTTGGCTAAAACCTCTAAAGAAATTTCACCATTTGCCGAACAAATAATTTCACCGGATTCTAAATCCACATAATCTTTTGCCGCCACTTTACCTACAATGTACTCAGTAGGCACTACAACTTGTGTAACATTATCTTTTTCTAATGCCTTAATATGACGGGCAGTAATACGACGACCCCGCTCGACATAGACTTTACCGTTCGCTTCAATATCAAAGGACGCCGTTTCACCACGTAAACGTTCCGGCACAAGAGTCATTAATAGTTGATTATCGGCGATTTCAAACGTGACTTTATCAAAGAATAAATTTAAGATTTCTTCGGTATTATAACCTAATGCCCGAAGAATAATCGTTGCCGGTAATTTACGACGACGGTCAATACGTGCATAAAGATTATCTTTCGGATCAAATTCAAAATCCAACCAAGACCCGCGGTAAGGAATAATACGTGCGTTATAAAGCACCTTACCCGATGAATGGGTTTTACCTTTATCGGAATCAAAGAATACGCCTGGGCTACGGTGTAATTGTGAAACGATAACACGCTCGGTACCATTAATCACGAAAGTACCATTATCCGTCATTAATGGGATTTCACCCATATACACTTCATTTTCTTTAATATCTTTAATTGCGCGTGAAGATGACTCTTTATCGTAACTTACAAGACGTAATTTAACACGTAAACCTGCAGCATAAGTCGAACCACGGATTTGGCACTCACGTACATCAAATTCCGGTTCTTCTAAACGGTAGTCAACATATTGTAATTCGGTATAACCATTGTTGCTAACAATTGGAAAGACTGAACGGAAAGCAGCTTCTAAACCTTGCTGACCTTCAGGATCTTTTTGAATAAATTTATCAAACGAATCTAATTGGATGGTTAATAAATAAGGTACATTTAAAACTTGCGGACGCTTGCCGAAGTCTTTACGAATTCGTTTTTTCTCAGAATAGGAGAGACCCATTGGTTGGTTTTCCTCTATCAATTTTAGTGAGACTGAGCTGACATAAGAAAAAGTGCGGTCAGTTTTGACCGAATTTTTACTTATACCAAAGTATGGACACCGTTTTCAGAAACCGCACTCTGAACCTTACTTCTGTAGTGGGCTACTCAAATTAAAATGTCTATGATTAATTTAAGTGGAAACAGATAAGATTAAACGGAAAATAGTTATCTGTTTTTTGTGCCTATTTTGATAGCACAAAATGGCTGATGGTAAACCACCAGCCATTAAGCCTGAGAAACAGGACATAAGAGAATCAAAAATTATTTGATTTCTACTTTTGCACCGGCTTCTTCTAATTCTTTCTTAAGAGCTTCAGCTTCTTCTTTAGAGATGCCTTCTTTTAACGCTGCAGGTGCAGATTCAACTAAGTCTTTCGCTTCTTTCAAGCCTAAACCGGTTGCACCACGTACTGCTTTGATTACTGCTACTTTGTTTGCACCAGCTTCAGCAAGTACTACGTCAAATTCAGTTTTTTCTTCTGCCGCTGCTGCTGCGCCACCTGCCGGTGCTGCTGCTACTGCTGCCGCTGCTGAAACGCCGAATTTTTCTTCCATCGCTGCGATTAATTCAACGATTTCAGTTACAGTTTTAGAAGCAATCGCTTCAATGATTTGTTCGTTAGTTAATGACATAACAATCAATTCCTAAAATAAATAAAGTTAAATGAAGTAAGAAACGCTTAACAATTAAGCCGCTTCTTGTAATTTGTCGCGTAATGCTGCAAAAGTGCGAGCAAGTTTGCCTGCCGCTGCTTCTTTCATTGTGCCCATTAAACGTGCAATTGCTTCTTCGTAAGTTGGTAATGTTGCTAAGAATTCAACATCTTGGATCTTACCTTCAAAGGCTGCACCTTTAATTTCAAACTTATCGTTTGCTTTAGCAAACTCTTTGAACAAACGAGCAGCTGCGCCCGGGTGTTCGTTAGAGAACGCGATAAGTGTTGGACCTACAAACGTATCTTTTAAGCATTCGTAATCTGTGCCTTCAACCGCACGGCGTAATAAAGTATTACGAACCACACGCATTGTTACACCAGATTCACGAGCTGATTTACGTAATTCAGTCATTTTATCAACAGTTACACCGCGTGAATCCGCGATAACCGCTGAAAGTGCACCTTTGGCTGCTTCATTTACTTCAGCAACAATTGCTTGTTTGTCTTGAAGATTTAATGCCATTGGCTTTTAGCTCCTGAATACACTCCGATTGCTCGGAATTAATTTACCTAATCTAAGACTAGGACGACTTCGGTGCCCAGAAGCAAGAAAAATTCTTATTCTGTACACCATCTACGTAGGATGATTAAGATTGCTCCCCTACGGTCTTGGACGGGGCTTGAATAGGTCAAGCACCAACCAGAAATGTGGTTATAGCCTAAAGCCATAACAAAGGTGCGAAATTATAAAGTGAATCTTTTTTCTTGTAAAGCCATTTGGCGAAAAAAGATCCAAAACTGCGCCCTATATTATTTTCTTACCGCGATGGCTTCAATTTCCAGCCCAACATCTTTTGGTAAACGTGCCACTTCCACACAAGAGCGGGCTGGAAAAGTCGGATGATTATTCTCTTTAAAGAAACGCTCATATTCCGCATTCACCACGGCAAAATCATTTAAATCTTTCACGAATACGGTGGTTTTTATAATATCCGCCACGCTTAAGCCGGCTTGTTCCACAATCGCTTTAACATTTTCTAACGATTGACGGGCTTGTGCCACAATATCAGCCGGCACTTCGCCCGTTGCCGGATTCACCGGAATTTGACCCGAGGTCAAAACCAAATTCCCTAAATCCACCGCCTGAACATAAGGTCCTATTGCCGTTGGGGCTTTTTCAGTATGAATAATTTTTGTCATTGTCAGTTCTCCTTTCTTACTGTTTACCGAGAAAAAGGCTGTAAAATCAACCGCACTTTTTATTAATCAATTTCTTTTAACACATCATCAGAAAGTTCTTTCTGTGAACTTTCTTTCACTTTTCCGTCACTCACCTTAAAGTCTAAATTTTGATAATAGGCTTCACGGAAGGTGACATACGGATCCTGTGCTTGATTTAGCAATTCGGCATTATCCAAATTTTTTGCCCGAGTATCCAACACTTGCACACCATATTTCACTAAGGAAATCGGGTTACCTGCTACCCATTCCCAGAACGGATACATATAAGCGGCATCTACCACCGCACCGGTTAATTGGCGAGGGGTTGTTGCATTGTAAAGCGGAAGCACCATATAAGCACCGGCATCAACCCCATAACTCCCTAATGTCTCACCAAATCCACGTTTTTCGTAAACCTGTAATTCTTTGCTCGCACTGGCAAAATCAAATAAGCCGCCAATACCAAACACGGTATTAATCCAAAAACGATTAAAATGCACGAACGCTTTTTTCGGTTCACCTTCAATCATACGATTCACAAAACTCACCGGCTCGTCTAAATTATTTGCCACATTAGTCAGCCCTTTGGTGACAGGTGTCGGCACATAATCACGCCAACCTTTCGCGGCTGGTTCTAATACATAGCGATCCACCACATTATAGTTAAAATCCCACATGGTGCGGTTAAATCCTTCCATCGGATCATTACGCTCGCCATTTGGTTTGGTTGCGCATCCACTTAATATCATCGCTCCCAAAAGTGCGGTTAAAATTGTTTGTTTTTTCATTCAGTATCCTATCTGATAGCCAACTTATAAACTATACGCCTTAATATACGGCAATTTCCCTTTTTTGAGCATTTCTTGAATGCCGCTTTGGTGATCATTTGTGCCTAAGCCACGTAATTCAAAGGTCACACCGATACTGTGATCATAGACTACATCATCTTGCCCTTGATTTTGACGGTTTGTCACATAACGTCTTGCGCCGACACCAACCGCCCAACAGCAGCTGTTATATTGTACGCCAAGATATTGTTCTACCGGTTTTTTTAGGGCTAAGTCTTGATAATATTTTCCGACCACCGCCCAATTATCCGTCATTTCCCAAGCAGCGACCAAACCTAACTGTTTAATATCTTGATTATAGGCATTGGCGGAACGCCCTAAATTTTGGTCAATATAAGCTTGGCTTGCATAACGATAATTTAACTGAATTAAATTATTTTTTATCGGGTTATATTCAACACTGGTATTGGCTAATGAGGTTTTATTCAACTGCGTATCATATTGATAACTTCCATGCCAGTTCCAAGAATCATTGAGTTTCCAATTTGACTCTAATGTCCAAGAGGAAGAAGAACGTTGCGTACTGTTTGCCGGATTACTGTCAATTCGGGAATTCGTTAAGTAGTAAGTCTGTCCGGCAGAGAAATTAAAACGCTCCATTGAATGACGATCATAAAAACGGGTCGTTCCCCCTAGCGTCACTTGGTTAGCAGAAGAAATTCGGTCTAATCCACTATAACGACGATCACGGAACAAAGAATAATAATCTTGCTGAACCAACGAGGAATCATAGCCATACCCTAAATAATCATTAGTCCGACTTGAACCAATATGACTTTGGTCACGATATGGACGGTATAAATACTGTACACGAGGCTCAAAAGTTTGCATGTAATCCTTTAGGAACGTCGTATCACGGGCTAAGACAGTTTGTAAATCTACTTTAATTTGCGGAATGACTCGATTAACCCGACTTTCCACCTCTTCTGCGCTTACCCCTTTTCCTTTTTTCTGTTGGTAATGGGTCGCATAAAGTTTGGTTTCAATATTCAGGCTACCATATTTATTCGACATTGCCGTGGCTAAGCTTGGCTCAAGATGAAAACGCCAAGCCGTTGGCATCAAGCTACTGTCATTATCAAAACGTACCGCTTGTGAGAATAATTTGAAGTCTAGCCAACCATTCGCTAAATCATTTTTATAATAATTCAAATCAATTTGTGGAATTGCACGATATGGTCCGATATCTACTTCATCAAAAATTTGGAATTGCCGTGCAGAAATGGCGAAGTTATAGTTTGGTTGATAGTAGGCGATACGGGCATATTGGTTGGCATAACCGTCCGTACTGTTACCATAATCCGAGGTAAAATCAGTGAAATAGCGTTTATCGCTAACACGCGTGTAATCCACATTTAAACGCCAATTTTCAAGGAAAGATGAGCTGTGATTCCAATAAAATAAATGGCGTTTACGATTCTCGCCATAGTATTCATCATATCGATCACGCTCTAAATACTCACCGGCAATTTTACCTTCCCCAACCGCTGTTAAATAACGAAATTCACCGTTTAATTGCCAACCACGATGAGACATATATTTTGGCGTCATGGTCGCATCGTAATTTGGTGCGATATTCCAATAAATTGGTTGGGAATACCAATAACCGTCACGACTCGAACTTCCGGCACTTGGCATTAATAAACCAGAACGGCGACGATCACCAATGGGAAGTTGTAAATAAGGGGTATAAAATATCGGCACACCCAGCACTTTAAAACGAGCATGCCACATTTCCGCATATTCCTCTTTTATATGTTGGGTGATCTCCGAAGCATCCACCGCCCAGGCATTATCATTCGGCAAACAGGAGGTAAAGGTGGCATTTTTCATTACACGGGTATTATTGCGCAATTCAATCTCTTGTGCTTTACCTCGACCTTGACGGCCGACCAACTGATAATCGGCTTCCGTCACATGACCGTCTTTTGAATCTAAATTAAAATCCGCATTTTTCCCCAACATATTGATTTGATTGTCTTTATAATCAAATCCACCACGCACATAAGCAAAACGTTGCAATGCCGTCCCTTCACCGAGTTGCTTCACCTCCACAGAATCAGCAATCAAATGACGATTCCCCTGCTTGAGATCTGCCTTACCTTTATAAATTGCACTTGTCGGCTGGTTAATTTCTGCCTCGTCTGCTTCAATATAAACGGGTAAATCATTCGGATTACCCGATACCTCTTCACCGGAAAACCTTGGCACGCCCACCAGGCATTGAGCACGTAAATCCGCCAAAGTCGTTTGGCTATAAAGTGCGGTCAAAATAGAAAGGAAAATTAAAGTATATTTTTTATTCATAATTTCATTCTTTTTAACAAGAAAATCTGGGCGATTATACTGGAAGATCATTTACAACAACAATCATTTATATGGTCATTGACTAATCCCATTGATTGCATAAAAGCATAACAAGTGGTTTCACCTACAAATACAAAACCGCGTTTTTTCAAGGCTTTTGACATGGCTTTGGATATATCGGTTCTAGTCGGTATAACGGATAAATCCGGCACATCATTCACAATAGGCTGATGATTGACAAAAGACCAAATAAAATCACTAAAATTTTCACCGCACTTTTCCATCGCCAAATAAGCCTTGGCATTTTTGACAATGGCCTCCAATTTCGCACGATGACGAATCAATCCCTCATTTTTCATACAAACATCAATATCAAGTGCGGTCATTTTTGCCACTTTTTTAGGATCAAATTGATGAAATGCTGCACGATAGGCTTCACGCTTTTTTAATACTGTAATCCACGACAAGCCGGCTTGTTGCCCTTCTAAACAGATTTTCTCAAATAATTTTTGGCTATCAAACTCCGGCTTACCCCATTCATTGTCGTGATAAGCTATATAAATCGGTAAATCCCCCACCCATGAACATCTTGTCATTGAATCTCCCTTGTGACTTCGCTATAAACCTTCAAAAAATCTGGCATCACTCCCCGCCACAAATGGAATGAGTGTGCGGCTTGCGCTACCAACATCCCCAATCCATCACTGATATTCGTCAAACCTAAACTTTTACAAAATACAACAAACGGCGTATCTGATCCTTTGGCGTATTGCATATCATAAAAGGCGTGTCCCAATTTAAGGATATCTGCCGAAACAGGGGCAGTACTTCCGCTTAAACCCGCAGAAGTGGCATTAATAATCAAATTATAAGATTGACGAGGAATCTTATCCATCGCCACCGCTTGAATCTCACCATAAGGCTGAAATATCTCCGCCAAGGCTTCGGCTTTCGCCAAAGTGCGGTTGGCTAACACAATATTTTGTTGGGCTTGCAATAAGGGGAGTAATACACCTTGAGTTGCACCGCCAGCTCCTAAAATCAAAATACGCTGATTCGGTTTAATCCAATTTAAACGTTCCAAATCCGTCACAAGCCCGATGCCGTCCGTATTATCCGCATAAAGCCGACCGTCCGCTAATTTTTTCATCGTATTACAAGCCTGCGCAAGTCTCGCCCGTTCACTGTGTTCATCGGCAAGTTGATAGGCTCGGGTTTTAAAAGGTGCGGTCACATTACAGCCTTTTGCTCCCTGCGAGAAAAATGTGGCAAGCTGTTGCTCAAAGGTATCAAGATCCCCTAATTTTGCCTCATAGGTCATCGCTTGTTGGGTTTGTGCCGCAAATTTGCCCTGAATCAACGGCGATAAACTTTGTGAAATGGGGTTACCCCACACCGCATAGTAATCCATATCTTATCCTTGTCTAAACAATTGGTTAGTCATCAAATCACGAATCTCCGAGGGATTTTTCGCTTTGCCTACAGCTAAATCTAAGACAGGAAAATCCTCGCCAAATTGCGACCGCACTTCTGTGGAGGTGCGGCAGGGGGGCTGCCCCGTTAAATTCGCACTCGTTGAAGTCAATGCAAAACCTGTTGCCTCGCATAAGGCTTTTACCGCCAAATGATCGCTTAAACGCACCGCAATTGTGTTAAATTTTCCGGTAAGGAAGGGCGAAATATCCTGTTTTGCCGGCACAACCCAAGTGATCGGGCGATCATAACGGGCAGTCAACCTTGCCATTTGTGTTTCCGTCACCTCTGCAAAATCAATAAAGGGCTGTAAAAATGTCAAACTCGGCGCAATCAAAATTATCCCTTTTTCCACAGGACGTTGCTTTAAATTGAGTAATTTTTTGACCGCACTTTCGCTAAGCGGATTACAGCCCAAACCAAACACGGCTTCAGTAGGGTAGGCGACAACTTGATCTTGTAATAAACAGGCGGTAATTTGTTGTAACGTCATTTGGAAATCTCAAAAATATGGCGGCAAGTTTTATTGGCACATTGCATTTGTTGCCCTTTTTCATTTTCACTTTTTAATAAAGCAAGAGGAAAATTGCATTGCGGGCAAGGCATTTCATAGGGTCGTGTCGGCAAAGAAAATTTACAACGGGGAAAGTTGTCGCAACCGTAAAATGTTTTGCCTTGTCGTCCACGACGTGTCACCAAATGTCCTTTCCGACATTCAGGGCAAGGGATTTTCTCCTCGATTTTTTGTTCTTCGTGTACGACAAAATCGCATTGCGGATAATTACTGCAACCGATAAACATCCCAAATGCCCCTTGTTTCAAATGTAACAAATCGCCACATTGCGGACAGGGTTCATCAAGGGTTTTCAATACTTTATGTTCCACTCGATGTAGAGGACGTAAATAATCGCATTGAGGATAGCCGCTACAACCAAGAAACAACCATTTTTTGCCTTGTTTCATTTGCAAAATCGAACCGCACTTCGGGCAGTATTCTTCTTGTTTAGTATGATGAAAAAGGGATTGATTCATTTCGTGCTCACATAAACCTGGTTGTTATAAAAAAACCGCCAAAAGGCGGTTTCTATGATATGATTCACTCTGGTTGGTCGGGTGTATAGCTTTCCCGACTGGACCTCGGGTTAGCTATCCTCCCAAATCTTACCGATCTAAGGAGGTGATTTTGAGTGAAATGTTTTAGATTAATCCTAATCTTAATCTTAATCTTAATCATTATCCTGTTGCTAACTTCGGACACCACTATCGCAAGGTAGCAACCCAACCTAGGGAGCGGAGCAATCTGCTCCCTTTCTTGGTTATTGTATGCGCAACCTTTATTTTTTTCAAGTTAGGCATTCGATAACATTTCTTCCAATGTCTCTTGTGCCTCCATCCAATCCGTCTCGACGATTTCCAAGACTTTTTTAGTCTCCACCTGTTGTGCTAAAAGTGCGGTCAGTTTTTCTTTATTTTCTGCACTGTAAAGCGCAGAATCCGCAAGATTATTTTCAATTTCCGCCAGTTGGTCGCTCAATATATTCATTTTTTCTTCCAACTGCGTGATTTTTTTACGAAGTGGGGCGGTTTGCTGGCGCAATTCGGCTTCTCGACGTTTTTGTTCTTTGCGACTTTGATTGGAATGAGCAGTTTCTGACGCAGTATTTTCTTCTGCTGATTTTGTAGAAGATTGGCTATTTTGTTCCATCAGCCATTTTTGGTAATCCTCTAAATCGCCTTTAAAAGGTTCGACTTGTTTATCATGGACTAAGTAAAATTCTTCCACCGTATTGCGTAACAAATGGCGGTCGTGCGATACCACCACCAATGATCCCTCATAATCCACCAAGGCTTCCGTCAAGGCTTGACGCATATCAAGATCCAAATGGTTGGTCGGTTCATCCAGTAACAGTAAATTCGGGCGTTGCCACACAATCAATGCTAAAACCAACCGCGCTTTTTCGCCACCGGAAAAAGAGGAAACAGGCTGATTCACCTTATCACCATGAAAAGCAAAACTACCGAGGTAATCCCGTAGTTGTTGCTCCGTCTGCTCCGGTGCGAGTTTTTGTATATGCCACAAAGCAGATTCTTCCGCA
Organism: Pasteurella sp. WM03; assembly: GCF_004570945.1. Lineage (NCBI taxonomy): Bacteria > Pseudomonadati > Pseudomonadota > Gammaproteobacteria > Pasteurellales > Pasteurellaceae > Pasteurella > Pasteurella sp. WM03. The sequence goes on along the minus strand of NZ_SPPO01000006.1, from coordinate 121,854 downwards.
CGGAGCGTATCAAGCTGATGTTGGGCGAAATAACCTAATTGCACACCTTTGGCAAGCTGTACCGTACCGGAAAGTGCGGTCAGTTCTTGTGCCAAAAGTTTAATCAAAGTGGATTTTCCCGCCCCATTTTGACCAAGTAATCCAATGCGAGAACCCGGCACAAGATTAAGTTTAATTTTAGTCAAAATTTCAACCGCACTTTCCCCGCTGCCGTAGCCAGCGCTCGCTTGTTCAATCATCACCAAAGGATTCGGCAAGGAAGCAGGCGGGCGAAAAGCAAAAGTGAAAGGATTATCCGCATAGGCCGGTGCAATTAATTCCATTCGTTCTAGGGCTTTCACTCGACTTTGCGCCTGTTTTGCTTTGGTCGCTTTGGCTCTAAAGCGATCGATATAGCTTTGTAAATGGGCAATTTTTTGTTGCTGCTGACGATACATTGCCGCTTGTTGAGCAAGTTTGGTGGCACGTTGCACTTCAAAAGAGGAATAATCCCCCGTGTATTCGTTTAGTTTTTGATGTTCAATATGAAGAATTTTATTCACGATAGGATCAAGAAAATCTCGGTCGTGAGAAATCAGCACTAACGTGCCTTGATAATTAACCAACCAACGTTCAAGCCAAATCACCGCATCCAAATCTAAATGGTTAGTGGGTTCATCAAGCAATAACAAATCTGACGGACAAATCAACGCCTGTGCTAAATTCAACCGCATCCGCCAACCACCCGAGAACGACTTGACAGTATGCTGCGTTTCCGCCTGTGTAAATCCTAAACCGTGCAACAGCGTTTCCGCTCGGGATTGAATTGTCCAAGCATTAATCGCATCTAGCCTGTCGTGAATACGGGCAATCGCATTGCCATCATTGCGTTCATTTGCTTGCTTCAATTCTGCCTGTAAACGGCAATATTCACGATCCCCTTGAATCACATAATCCAATGCGGATATTTCTAATGCCGGCGTTTCCTGATTCACCCATGATACCGCCCAATTTGAAGGATAAGAAACCTCACCGCCCTCCGGCTGAAGTTCTTTTCTCAATAAAGCAAACAAAGAAGATTTGCCACAACCGTTTTTCCCCACCAATCCCACTTTTTGTTTCGGATTAATGGTTGCCGTTGCATTCTCAAGTAATTCGGTTTGCCCGCGTTTTAAGGAAATATTATTAAATACAATCATTTTTCTAAGGTATATCTCAAATTTTGGCTATTTTGCAACATTGTATGAAAGATACAAAATGTATTTTACTTTTAATAGATCGCATCAATCGGCAATTCTGCCCTCATCCAGCCATCAAATCCGCCTATCACGCTATAGACATTTTCATAGCCTTGTTCTACTAAAAATGTCGCGACGTTGCGGCTACTAATCCCGTGATAGCAACTGATAATAATAGGGGTATCAAAATCCACCAATTCTTCAAATTGTAAAAAGGTTTGATTGGTTAAATGAAAGGCCCCTTTAGGGTGTGAGTAGGTATAACGCTGTGCATCACGCACATCGGCAAGTATGGCGCCCTGTTGCGCCATTTCCCACGCTTGTTGTGGGGTAATTTCTTTAAAAGACATTATAAAGATCCCTTTGCGTGCTGTTTATACACGCCATCAATAATCACAAGGCTCATCGCCAATACTAAACAAATAAAAAGCGGATAGCTTTCCGCCTCAATTTTTTCACCAATAAAGAAGGAAACAAACACCATCATAATGGTTTCCACATAGCCCAATAGTCCGAGTAAATTCATCGGCAACATATTGCTGGCAATCACATAAGCAATCAACGCTGTGCCGCTAATCAACCCAAGCAGCACCAATAATGCCCAGATATTCGGATTGCTTTGTTCCACCACCGCAAAATCTGTTTGTAAGGCAAAATAAATACTAATCGGGATTAAACTCAACATCTCAAGGCAAAAGGAGGCAAGATCGGTATTTTTTAACGCTTTCCGAATAGAGAAATATGAAGTATAGCCGATACAAATCACAATGGCTTCCCAAGATAGCCCGCCTTTAATTACAATATTTGAAATCACACCAAGCGCGGCAATTAACACTGCGATAAACTTAAAAGTGGAAATCCGTTCTTTAAAAATTAACCGTCCGGCTGCCACCATCACAATGGGTAACAATAAATAGCCAAAAGAGACACTCAGCGAACTCCCATTATTCGGCGCCCATAAAAATAGCCACATTTGAACGCCCATTAATGCGCCACAAAAAATATAGGAAAAGGCAAAGTGCGGTCGTTTTTGAAGGTGTTTTAAACGTTCGATCAGGGCATTCTTTTGTTTGAACATCAATACAGCCAGCACCACAAAGGGGAACGTGAAAATCATTCGATAACCGAAAATATCCGTACCGCTTAAGGGTTTAAGCAAGGTGGAAAAATAATACATATAACCAAATAAAAAAGAGGCGAAAAGCGAAACGAGAATACCTTTTAACATAGGAAATCCTTAATCGAAATAATCCACACCATTCTATTCCAACATTGACCAAAAGGCACGAATTAAGGGTTGGGCTAAATGTCTTTTTTGTGTACAAATCCCTAATTCAAAAGGTTTAACAGGCACATCTAAATTTAAACGGGAAATTTGATCACGCATTGGGCTGTTATCAATCACCTCATCAGGTAACATCGCTAAACCAAAACCTAACCCTACCATTGGCACGATACCTTCATGCCCCGCCACCGTGGCGTAAATTTTCGGATGTTTAATCTGCTTTTCACGTAACCATTGCTCAATCCGTTGTCTTGCATGACCTTCCACTGGAAAAATAAAAGGCATTTGTTGCCAATTAATAGGTTTCTCTTGCAATAATTGTGTCGCCAAACAGGCAACACGTGGTGCAATCAATGAAAGATGAATATCGTCAATTTTGTGAAATGCTACACTGGTCGGCAGATTATTCGGTTTCCCTGCAAGGGCAAGATCCGCTTGTTGGGTTTGAATAAATTCCAAAGCAAGAGCAGGATCACCCGTGGTGAGCTGAATTTCCACTTTTGGATAACGTTGGCGAAATTGTTTTAACACCTGTGGCAAATGGCTATAAGATGCCGTGACGGAACAAAACAGTTTGAGTTCACCGCTCAGTTCGTCCGACTCGTCATTGAGTTGTTGTTTTAATTGTTGCCAATTTTGCCATTCCGTCTTAGCAAATTGGAGAAACCTCTCACCATATTCGGTGAGATTAACTTGGCGGTTATCACGAATGAAAAGGGTTTTCCCCAATTCTTCTTCCATACGTTGAATTTGGCGTGAAAGAGTGGAGGGGGACATGTGATTTTGAGTGGCGGTTTTGGCGAAGTTTTTGGTTTCCGCTAGTTTGATGAATACGTTGAGATCATTAAATTCCATTATTTTTTCTCTTAATTTTTTATAAATTAATATCGGGTTTCGCCGATGGCGACCTACTTTTTTATAAATAAAGTGCGGTTAAAAACTTTAGTATTGTGTGGCAGTTACACAAAGTTTTTTGTTCTCTTGTAGGGACACACTGCGTGTGTCCGAATTTTAACCTATTGAAATAATTTAATTTTTATAACGGACACACGCAGCGTGTCCCTACATATTGTTGAAATTTCTGTTTTTGCATAACACCGAGTATTTTTGAAACTTTTCTACAACCAACCTCACTCTCAAATAATGTAACGGATAAACTTGGGAGTCCCATATAAATCGCCTTTGCGACTTGGCATTTTTAGCTAAATTTGTACTGTTTGAGCGTAGCGAGTTTACAAATTTAGCGTTAAGAAAATGACAATAAAGCAAAGATTAGCGATTTAACTGGGGCGTGTTTTCTTTGCCTACTTTCTTTTACACGAGTAAAAGAAAGTAGGTCGCCCATCGGCGAAAGCCTATGTCAAATAAGACAAATATCATTGCAAAAACCACAATATCATATTCCTATAATATCACTTTACGCAACCACAAAAAACCTTATAATCCCATTCAAAATAAAAACTATGCAAACACAACATCATACAATCATTCACCCTTACAACATTAAGGAAACTATATGGCTAACTATTTCAACACATTGAATTTACGTCAAAAATTAGACCAATTAGGTCGTTGTCGTTTTATGGATCGTGAAGAATTTGCCGATGAAGCAAATTTTCTAAAAGGTAAAAAAATTGTCATCGTAGGCTGTGGTGCGCAAGGTTTAAACCAAGGTTTAAATATGCGTGATTCCGGTTTAGATGTAAGCTATGCGTTACGCCCTGAAGCCATTGCAGAAAAACGCGCTTCATTTCAACGTGCAACGGAAAACGGTTTCAAGGTTGGCACTTATGCAGAATTAATTCCAACCGCCGATTTAGTAGTGAACCTCACACCGGATAAACAACACTCAAAAGTGGTGGCAGATGTAATGCCATTAATGAAACAAGGTGCAGCATTCGGCTATTCCCATGGTTTCAACATCGTTGAACAAGGCGAGCAAATTCGCTCTGATTTAACCGTTGTTATGGTCGCGCCAAAATGCCCGGGTACGGAAGTGCGTGAAGAATACAAACGTGGTTTTGGTGTACCAACCTTAATCGCCGTTCACCCTGAAAATGACCCGAAAGGTGAGGGTATGGCAATTGCCAAAGCGTGGGCAGCAGCAACCGGCGGTCATCGTGCGGGTGTGTTAGAGTCTTCATTTGTCGCAGAAGTGAAATCCGATTTAATGGGCGAGCAAACCATTCTTTGCGGTATGTTGCAAGCCGGTTCTATCGTGTGCTACGACAAATTAGTGGCTGACGGCAAAGATCCTGCCTATGCCGGGAAATTAATCCAATATGGTTGGGAAACCATCACCGAAGCCTTAAAACAAGGCGGTATCACGTTAATGATGGATCGCTTATCCAACAGTGCAAAATTACGTGCATTCGAGCTTTCTGAACAAATTAAAGAAAAACTCGGGTTCTTATACTACAAACATATGGATGACATCATTAGCGGTCACTTCTCTGAAACCATGATGGCAGACTGGGCAACCGGCGATAAAGATTTATTGGCATGGCGTGAAGCAACCGCTAAAACCGCCTTTGAAAATGCACCAAAATATGATGGCAAAATCAGCGAGCAAGAATATTTTGATAATGGTGTATTAATGATCGCCATGGTGAAAGCCGGTGTTGAACTAGCCTTTGATGCCATGGTAGAAAGTGGCATTTATGAAGAATCTGCTTACTATGAATCACTTCACGAATTACCATTAATTGCAAACACGATCGCACGTAAACGTTTATATGAAATGAACGTGGTAATTTCCGACACCGCAGAATACGGTAACTACTTATTCTCTAACGTAGCGACCCCAATTCTTGCCAAAGAAATTATCCCAACCTTGCAAAAAGGTGACTTAGGCGAACCAACTCCAACCGTTGAAATCGACAACATTACCTTACGTGATGTAAACGATGCAATCCGTAACCATCCGGTTGAATTAATCGGTCAAGAGTTACGTGGCTATATGACGGATATGAAACGTATTGCCGTTGCGGGTTAGTAACTAAATAGATAAAATTCAAGCCGATTTAGTATGAAATCGGCTTTTTTATATTTAAAGGAAACCAAAAATGAAAAACAATAAGAAATATGACCGCACTTTTAAACTGAGTTTAGTAGCAGTGGCATTAAGTATGACGAATTTGGCATGGGCTGGTGAGGTGGCTTGTAATAATAGTCGTGTTGAGATTATCGGACAAAATGGAGCTATGCTAAATAACTGTGTAATCGATCAACCCGCTAAATACGGGAAAATCCACATCGAAAATAGCCCAAATACGGTTGTCAATAATACCCAAATTTCTGTTCCAAATGATATATTTTCAGGTATCCACATTATGAATTCTGATGTAGAGCTCAATAATGTAACTTTATCCGCAACGCTTATTGAAGCGAAACAAATAAGCCAAGTCGCAGTTGAAGCAATAAACTCGGCGGTGAATATTAATGGGGGACACTATAAAACAGAGACCGCTCAAGAAACAAGTGAAGCCTTCGTTTAAATAATTCTACTTTAAATGTAAAAAATGCAACCATTTCCCTCAGTGGAGAAGCCGGTAGTGGTTTATCATTAGAAAATAATAGCATTGCCAATTTGGAGAATGTCACAATTACCGCAATCAATGGAGCAGATGCAGTATTTTACGATGCAGACAACAATAATACCCGCTCAGGTATTAATATTTCGAATTCCACATTAAAAGCAGATGAAGTTTTATTTGGAATGGTTACAAGAGCCGATCAAAATACTGAAGGTCGATTCCGGGTGAATATTAATAATTCAATATTCGATGCTCCTAGAATTATTAGAGCAGAAACCGATATTGTGGATAGTTTTTCTATCACTGAAAATATTACGTTCACAGCCAGTAATAGTAAATTAACCGGTTTAATGAATGTTGAGGATAATAAAAGTAAGCTCGACGTAACGTTAACGAATTCCACTTGGACAATCAAACCATATTTTTATGAAGATGAAGAGGGGGAAAGTGAATTATATTCTGCCAGCGTGACAAATCTTGCACTTAACAATAGCGTAATAAATTTAGAAAAAACCAATAATTTCCAAACCCTCACCATCAAAGGTAACCTGACAGGTTCAGGCATATTTAATCTCAATACCAATATCGCTGAAAATAAAGGCGATAAAATTATTGTAGAGGGAACCGCAGAAGGCAATCACAAACTAGGGGTGAAAGATCACGGTGTAGCAGTCGCAAATAAAAAATTGACTCTCGTTGAAACAAACGGCGGGAACGCAAAATTTAACTTAACTAACCCAAATAACCGTGTGGATTTAGGTGCATATCAGTATTTCCTAACCAAAGAAGGAAATAACTGGGTCTTGGCAAATTCACAAAGTGCGGTTACGCCACCTACAACACCGGATGTAAAACCGGAAATGCCTACACCAATAGCCCCAACAAATCCCGATGTACAACCGGAAATACCGAGTACACCAATAGAGCCTACAAATCCTAGCGTTCAGCCGGAAACACCAAACATACCGACTGTACCTATTGCGCCTATTATCCCGATTCAACCGACCAACCCGACTTTACCGCAAACTGCCTTATTATCCAATAAAGCCAATGCACAGGTCTCACTCCGCCAAGCCCAATTATTGCTTGTCGAAAATGAACTCAGCGGTATTCATCAACGTTTAGGCGAAGTGAAAAACGGAGAGAAAGGCAGTGTGTGGGTACAAAATGTGAATTCTCGTGAAAAATTGACCGCACTTTCTACCGGTGAAAGCCAAACTTCCGGCTTTAAACAAAATATTCATAGCTTACAAGTGGGAGCGGACGCTGCTGTAAATGATAATTTCCGACTAGGTGGATTTATCGGACGTAGCCAAGCCGACGTTGATTTCAATGGCAATTATGGAGAAGGCAAAGTACGTAGTAATACGGTGGGCCTATACACCACTTATCTCGCTAACAACGGCATTTATGTGGATAACATTGTGAAATATAGCCGCTTGAAAGCACAATCCGATCACACAGAAAAACATCGTTACAATGCCTATACGCTGTCAAGTGAGCTCGGTAAACAATTCAAATTGAGTGGCGATTGGATCATCACGCCACAAGCACAATTAGGTTGGACATACATTCAAAGTAAAGAAAATGAAGATAGCCTTTCTTCCGTTTACTCCCGTGTCGGTTTGCGTGCAGCGAAAAATTTCGCTCTAGCCAACGGTTGGAATTTACAACCTTATGCAGAAATTAATGCTATCACCAGTCGCAATAACAACAGCAAAATTCATTATGCAAATGCGGCACTAAATGTTGAAGACAGCCGTGGGCGTTTTGAAAGTGTTTTCGGTGTGAATGCAGGTGTAACAAACCATCGTTTCGGTTTAGAAATCAGCCGTGCAGATGGAAAACGTTACGACAAACCCTATCAAATCCAAGCATTATATCGCTATCAATGGTAATCCAAAGCAAAAGTGCGGTCAAAATTGGCCGCACTTTATCATTTAAAAATTCGCAAAACTACAACTTAATGTCCAACTGCGCATAAGCCCGTTTTGTTTTCTCCAACGCTTTTTCAACGGAAATATCCCGTGCTAACAACACCCCTAAGCGTCGATGCCCGTTGACTTCGCCTTTACCAAATAATCGGATATTGGTGTGCTGTTCTGCAAGGGCTTTATCAATTCCACTAAATTGGATATTTTTTGATTTTCCTTCCACCACAATGGCTTTGGATGCCGATGGGCTGATAAGCGTGATGTCAGGAATTGGTAAACCTAAAATTGCTCGAGCGTGAAGGGCAAATTCAGATAATTCCTGTGAAATTAAAGTCACCATACCGGTATCATGAGGGCGGGGAGAAACTTCATTAAAAATCACCTCATCACCACAAACAAACATTTCCACGCCAAAAATGCCTCGTCCACCTAATGCACCGGTGATTTTTTCTGCAATGGTCTGCGCCTTTTGTAATGCACTATCAGACATAGCTTGCGGTTGCCAAGATTCGCGATAATCACCATCTTCTTGGCGATGTCCGATAGGGGCAAGGAAACTCGTTCCATTAATGTGGCGAACCGTTAGTAAGGTGATTTCATAATCAAATTTAACAAAACCTTCAACAATGACACGTCCTGCACCGGCACGTCCCCCCTCCTGCGCATAGTCCCACGCTTTTTGTAGATCGTCTTTTGACTTCAAAATACTCTGTCCATGACCGGATGAAGACATAATCGGTTTTACCACGCATGGAATACCGATTTTTTCTACCGCACGTTGGAAATCGTCAAAGTTATCCACAAATTGGTAAGCGGAGGTTGGTAAACCTAATTCTTCTGACGCCAAACGGCGAATGCCTTCCCTGTTCATGGTGAGTTGCGTGGCTTTTGCCGTTGGGACAACATTAAAACCGGCTTGTTCCAATTCCACTAAGGTCGCTGTGGCAATCGCCTCCACTTCCGGCACAATATAATCAGGTTTTTCTTTTTCCACCAACGCTTTCAGCGCATCACCATCTAACATAGAAATCGTATAAGCACGATGTGCCACTTGCTGTGCGGGTGCATTTTCGTAACGATCGACTGCGATGACTTCTACACCTAAACGTTGCAGTTCAATCACCACTTCTTTACCTAACTCACCAGAGCCAAGCATCATCACTTTCGTTGCATTCGGGCTTAATGCGGTGCCAAGGGTTGTCATATTGTCTCCTTATTTTAATAACGATTCATCAAGGGAAAGTTCAGCATTTTTATTCACCCCAACACCACGAGCAATAACATTTTTAGCAATCTCGTGCGCTTCATCAAGAGAATGTTCTGTATAAGTGCCGCATTGGTAAATATTTAATTCAGGGATCGCCGCTTGATCTTTGACATTCAGAATATCTTGCATAGATGCTAACCATGCTTGCGCGACTTGTTGTTCGTTTGGCGTACCGATTAACGACATATAAAAACCGGTACGACAGCCCATTGGTGAAATATCAATAATTTCTACGCTATCACTATTTAAATGATCACGCATAAAACCGGCAAATAAATGTTCTAGGGTATGAATCCCTTTTGGTGGAAGAATTTCTTTATTTGGAATACAGAAACGTAAATCAAAAATGGTAATGTCATCGCCCTTTGGCGTTTTCATTATTTTTGCAATACGTACTGCAGGAGCATTCATTTTCGTGTGATCCACTTTAAAACTATCAAGTAATGGCATAAACTTTTCCTTATAAATCATTTGGTTGTAAATTTTATTCAAGAAATTGTCAATTTTTTCAATTTATTCCTGAACTTTCCGGCAAGTATTGGGTCTTAGAATACGAGCAACTTGCAGTTGTTTTAATAAAATTGGTTCCTTAGGTTATTTGCCCTTCACTCGTTGAAGGGCTTTTTTTAGGCATTTTATAAGAACGGCGTACTTAAAAACAATAACAATGTATAACGAATCAATTTGCCTATAAAAATAAATAGGCAACTTGCTGTAAAGTTTAAACGTAGCCAACCTGCGACCGCACAAAATAAATCGCCGATAATCGGTAACCAACTCAGCAACAGCACCCCTGCACCATAACGTTGCAGCTTTTCCATAACCCACAAAGTGCGGTCATTTTTACTTTCAAATTTAGGAAACCAACGACCAATCGCATAAGTCGTAAGACTGCCTAAACCGTTTCCCAATGTGGCAATAAAAACAAGTCCTAAAATATCCGAACCGAACACGGAATTGAAAGTTAATTTTGGAATAGCCAATGTTATAAATACGACTTCCGAATTACCGGGTAGCACGGTGGCACTTAAAAAAGCACTGGCAAACATTAACCATAGTGAATGATTTTGCCAAGTTTCAGCCCAAAAACTAAAGGAAAACCAATCCATATTAGAAATTGGGTTGATAAGTTCGTATATAATTTTCGCGATCTTGTTCGGTTATTTCCCGTACAACACGACAAGGATTACCAAATGCTAAAACATTATTCGGTAAATCTTTATTCACGACACTACCGGCACCCACTACAACATTATCGCCTATCGTCACCCCCGGTAAAATCACGACACTGCCGCCAATCCAAACATTATTGCCAATAGTAATCGGCTTGGCTTGCTCCCACCCCATATTACGCAATTCGACATCTAAAGGGTGTCCCACGGTATAAAGGCTAACATTGGGTGCGAACATCACATCATCACCAATGGTGATACCACCATTATCCAACATCACACAATGATAATTAGCAAAGAAATTCTTCCCCACTTTGATGTTTATCCCATAATCACAGTGAAAAGGGGCATTAATAGCGGTCGTTTTATCCGCTTGACCAAACAATTTTCTGATCAACCTATTTTGCGTGTCATCATCATTCGGTGAAGTGCGGTTAAATTCAAACAAGATTTCTCGAGCCTGTTGGCGCATACGTTTTAATTCCGCTTTTTCAGGTAAATGCGCCAATCCGGCCATCATTTTTTCATATTCAGTCATTCTTTATGCTTTAATCAGTTGCTGCGTACGCACATCAAATACATCCATTCCTGCATTTAATCCTGCCTGAACGCCTAAATCGGCATCTTCAAACACAATACAATTTGCCGGATTCACACCTGTTAATTCTGCACATCGTAAGAATGTTTCCGGATGAGGTTTATGTTGTTTTACATCATCGGCACTGACAATCGCATCAAAATAATCCGCAATCGCAAGTTTCTCCATTAACATATCAATTAAATGGCGATGAGAGCCGGAACCTAATGAAATCGGCTTTTTTTGATGAAAATGTCGAACAATCTCAAAAGTGGGAAGTAATTTTGATTCGGTAGGAATTAATTGATAAGAAAGTGCTCGTTTTGCCTCAATCACTTCATCAAGGTAGCGTTGCGGCATACCGGCTTTTTCCATAATCGCCGAAGCAATAGTTCGCACTGTCGCCCCGCCCAGTTGATACATAATTTGGCTGTCAAACTCATAGCCGAATTGTTCTCCCACCCTTCCCCAAGCACGGGCATGTACCGGCATCGTATCAATCAATGTGCCATCCATATCAAAAATCAACCCCTCATAGCGATTGAAAACGGTATTGTCTATCATCTTTGTTAATTCCTTATGAATTTTATGATTTGTTACCAATTTGTGATCTATGCACTGTTTTCTTTACATAAAGTGCGGTAGATTATGGGAGATAATTTTAGAGGAACAGGAGCCAAAATGCGACTGCTTAATCAACTTGAACGCTGGAAATTACGTAAACAGATTAATCAGCCGATTATTGATGTGATATTTCAGTTGCGTGATCGTCTAGAGCATTATTGGAAAGCAGATGTCAATTCTAAGTTGGTCGATATGTTATTGTTCCATGTCGCTTGTAGCCTTGGGCGCATTGAACGTGGAGGCTGCGCGTCTCCCCTCTACCAAGAGATGTTTAAAGAAATCCAAAGTGCGGTCATTTTTCCGCAAGTTTTAAGAATTCACAAAGATTTGCTCTCTTTTATGCCTTTTGACATTCCCCATGCGGAACAAACCTATTTTTTAGCAAATCTTTATTCGTTATTGTTAGAGCAAAAACAAATTTACGAGATGCGGTCAATCACGCCCTCAGGTTAATTAAACACCAGCCCCAATTCCAACTCTTTCAAACTATGACTTTCTTGACGAAGTTCATTCCAAATCAGTGGATTTCGTTCAAGATAGCCTTGTTCAAATTCTAATATCCAATCTGTAGAAATACGACTGGTCTTAAGCATAATTTTTTGGGTTTTCTCTGTGGCTTGGCGAGATTTATTCAACATCACCGCAAGACGTAATAAACGAATTAATGCCAGTACATCTTGTTCATCATAACGGGCAAATTGCGTTAAATCGGTGATTTTTAATGTGCCGATGTGTAAGCGTACAAGCAATGCGAGCAAACGTTGTTGCTCCCGATCAAATCCCGGCAGTTCCATATTTTGTAGAATATATGCCGAATGTTTTTGCATACCTTTATGGTTAATCACAATCCCCACTTCATGTAGGCGTGCAGCCCAAAGCAATACACTTTTCATTTCCTCTGCCTGTGCCGGTTTAATCCATTGGGTATATTGATGTGCCAGTAGATTTGCACTGCCTGCGGTGCGATGAGCCTGCTCAGTATCAATATCAAATTGTTCTGTTAGTCCCCATGCTGTACGTGCTCGGATATCTGCGACTTGGAAATTTCTCTCAAGACTGTAAATCATTCCTTCACGCAATGCACCATCGGAATAACGCATCTGCCCAATGTGAAACACATCAAACACCGCACTTAAAATCGCCAATCCCGGGACAAAAACGTCCACTCGCTCCGGATTCAATCCAATCATATTTAATTCATCAAAATGCTGCGCCCGCAATGTTTGCTCAATTAAATCCTCTAAACGGGCTTTAGTAATAATGCCATTCGGATCTAAAGTAGCCACAATTACTTGATGCACGGTTTTAATCGTACCGGAAGAACCCAATACGGATTGCCAGCCAAGATTACGGTATTCCCAACCTAGATCTTCAATTTTATTGACCGCACTTTGATAGGCTTTTTCAAAATTTTCTTGAGAAATTTTGCCATCCTTGAAATATTTTGATGCAAAACTCACACACCCCATATGGCGACTCTCTGCAACAATCGGTGTGAAATCATCGCCTACAATCATTTCAGTAGAGCCACCACCAATATCCACTACCAATTTTCTGCCTTTCTCCGGCTGCGTATGACACACCCCGGCATAGATAGTTTTTGCCTCAGTTTGCCCACTAATAATATTAATCGGATAAGGGAAAACTGCCGCCGCTTGGCGTAAAAATTCGTCATTATTGACCGCTCTTCGCAAAGTATAGGTGCCGACAACATTCACATTTTCCGGCGTAAATCCCTGCAAACGCTCAGCAAATAATGCCAAACAATTTACACCTCGACTAATAGCTTCTTGGCTTAATACGGCATTTTCGTCCAATCCTTCCGCTAATTTCACTTTTTGTTTTAAACGTGATAACACCTGAATAGAGCCATTCATAATTCTGGCCACAATCATATGGAAACTATTTGAGCCAAGATCAATCGCCGCAATTTCACGGGTATTCGTTCGAGGATAAGACAAAATCTCTTGTTCGGCTTGCAATTCGTTATTCATAAAATCATTCCTAAAATTCAAATTGATAAAGTAAATCAAATACTTGGTTTGTACTAGAAACCGATTGGAAATAAAGTTGTGGGAGTAATCGATAACGTAAAGTCACCTCCGCTAAGCCATCAAATAGGCCGACCCCATATTTTACCTGCAAGCGTTTACCAATATTACCGCTTACTTGCACTTTTGAGCTATCACCCACTCCAGCCGTGCCAAGATTTAAATCTTGAATACCAAAGGCTTCGCCAATGCCACCTACAAGTTTACTGCTTTTTGCCAATCCCATGCCAAGTAATGCCGCTCCCACCGAGCCGCCTGATCCGGCTTGCCCACTGTCTTCTAAAGAACGCCCTGTGAGTAAATAAGAAAGCGCCTGATCTTGCGGTTTCGTTGGATTAGAAAAAACCGTTACTTCCGGATTGGTTGCCACACCTACCACTTTTACCCCAGCCGTGATCTTGCTATCTTCCATAGCATCCGGATTACGAATAGCTTCAATATTCAACATTGGCTGTGAAGCCAAGCCGGCAAAATGAATTTGTCCTTTACGGATGATTAAATCCTGTCCAAAAGAGGCGTAACGCCCATTTTTTAAATCAATTTGACCATATAAACCCAAGCGCCCTTTTTCTTGTTTAACAGCAAGTAATCCGTCCAAATTAGATTTAAAACCGTAAGCATCGAAATGGACATCATTGCCGATATTAATCTTTAAATCAGAACGAATTTCCATACCGGATTGGGTAGTGGAGGCAAACTCTCGATTAATCAACACTTCTTTACTTTTACGCGGGCCATTTAAAATCACTTCATCTTCACTTACCGGCTCGGCATTCTCCGGTAAAGCATCCACCTTAATCCGTGCCCATGGAATATCCACATTTCCCGATAATTCCAATAACTTTGGCGTAGCCTTTGCTAACACGTTAGTAGAAAGGCGAAGTTTTCCTATTGAGGGGAGATCAAGTTTAAAGTTTTCGGTTTCGGCTCTCACCTCCGTGCTCCACACCGATAAATTTGTCCAATTTGCACGACCATTCATTCTTAAACTGCCTGCGGGTGTTTGTATATTGCCTTGTAAAGTGGAATGAGTGCCATCAAAACGAAGTGCCATTTCACCATTTGTCACTTCAAAAGGGAGCATTTTTAGTTTGGTTTTCAGGTGACGAAGATCGAAATGCCCGTTTAACAACGGTTTTTCAAGATTTCCTCCTAGTGTGAGTGTCGAAACAATTTCACCATTGATGTTTTCTCCATGACTGAATAACTGATTTAATAAGGCTAAATTTAATCGTTCAATACGGAATGTTCCGCCAAGATGACGTGCGCCACTTAAATCATTCAATTTCAAATCCGTGTGGATACGGCCTTGATTTTGCACACTGATATCCGATTTTAATGTCAGATTGTTATTTTGAATATCTGTATTTAATGTCAACTTTGGAATAGCAAGTTTAAATGTGCGGTAATCTAATTTTTGCGTCACCAAAAGGTTATCACCGTTCAGTGATACATTTAGCATGAACGGTTTATCGCTAAACCAAGCCACTTTTCCTTCACTACGCAACTGTCCCTTCAACATATCTTGCTCAGTCAATTTATTTACTAAATTCAAATTAAGACGTTTGACGCTAAATGGAATTTCCCCTTTTTCTCCCACTCTAAAGTCCTGAGGGAAACACAAATCCACATCGCTATTTACCCAACAATGTGTGCCAATTGAAGCTTGTGTTAAGTTATTATCATAGGTGACAGAAATAGATTGATTTGGTTTTATCTCACCAATCGGCGTATCAATTTTTACTTGGCTCAACGTGCCCTTCCATTGCTGTGAAGTGCGGTCAAAATTCCCGGAGATTTGTAAATTTGCTGCCGCTGGTTTACCTTGAGAAGCGAAAACTAATTTGTGATTTTTTTCATCACCTGTCAGCGTTAAATTGACGGAATGTATTGCTACCGTATCGCCATAACGAATATTTCCGCCTTTTACGCTTAGCTCTCCTTTCAATAGGGGAGCACTCAAAAGATTGCCTTTAATCGTTGCACCGGCAATATTTAGAGTCTGCCAATGGAGATTTTGTGTATTGAGATCAACTATCACATGAGGTTCGCTCAATTTACCTTTTATTGTGGCTTTTCCTACCACCGAACCTGCCACATCAGCATATAACCCCCGTAAATTTGGTGCATGAATATCTAATGTGAGATCCGATTGCTCACTCAATTCACCCTTGGCATGAAGCCGATTCTCTCCGTAATTCAGCAAGAGCACCGGAATATTCACCAATACCTTATCACTTAAGAGCAAATTACCTTTCAAACTTAGTGGACGATTGGAAAGCTTACCGCTTAAATCCAATGTTGGGATATCCACATGCCAACCGGCACTCCCCTCCGCACCCGATACGGCCAATTTACCAGACAGCACCGCCGGCATCTCAGGAACATAAGGGCGAATATTCATGTTGCTTAAATCCGCTTTTGCCTCCCATTTCACACCATATTTCCAGCTTGCCGATCCCTTTAATATTGCCGAACCGTCTAACGTCTTGAGATTAAACTCATTAATCTTCGCTTCATATAATTTCCCCCCCGCATCAAGTGATAAATGTGTGTGAGGAATATGCGTCATCCCCTCCACATCACCCACTAATTTTGCTTGATAATCAAGCAAATCACCACTTAAGGTTAATGCCACATCGTTAATTTTGAGCGGCATTAAATTTTCGGCAAAACTATATTGCCCCTTAGAGACCTTTAAGGTGAGATTTAATGGCATTTTATCTTCTGCTAATTTCACCTCACCATCTAGCTGTGCATCCAGCCCCCCCTTTGTTGTGAGAGAAAGTGCGGTTGTTTTTTTCAGCGATCCTGAAAGAGAAAATTGCACATCTGTTTTAGAAAGGATATCTTTTCCTTCGGATTGAATCGCATTAAGTGCGGAAGTTAAGCTCAAATCAACCGGAAAATCACCATTAAGTTGTAATGAACCCTGTGAATCTAAATTACCTAATGAACTTTCTAAGGCTAATTTTTTAAGTTGAACCTCATATCCTGTGGCATCGGCTTGTAACATCAAATGAGACAGACCAATACGTTGTAATTCTTCAGATTGTTCATTTTGTAAGAGATATTGCCAATCCTTCGCAACAAGGCTTGGAATATGAATATCAAAAGGCAAATTCACTTCATTTAAATTGCCTAAAAATGCAGGAGTAAGATTTTGTTCAATGGCATCCCAATCCACCGGTTGATGATTTTTCGGTTCAGCCGGCTTTTTTGTTGGGTTGGGTTGAACATGTTTAACATTAAGCTTATTAAGTTCAGTCGGTGCTAATATCAAGCCCGATTCATTATTTAAACTGACCGCGCTTTGAAAATGCTCAAGGTCAATATGAGTTTGATCAAGTTGGAATCTGAGTTTATCCACAGTGACATTTTTCACATCAAGACTGATTGGTAAACTCAGTTTTTTCATCGGAGAAGATCCCGTCTGTTTTTGTTCTGATGGCGCTAATTTAGTGGTATCTAGAAAAATCTCGGGAGATTTAATATCCACATCTTCTACACAAATTTTACGAGAAAGTAAACAGCCAAAATCCAGCTGTAAGCGAGCTTGAGCAATTTTAGTATCAACGCCTGCCGTTTGATAACCTATATTTTGCAAAATTAACCCTTGTTGTAACCCTCCTTCAATATGTTCGATAGAAAGATCATCAAGCAGGTTATCCACCACCCGAATTAGTCCTCGCTGCCCGGCATCAAAAGAGAGCATTCCGACAAGAGCAACAACAGGTACAAAAATGACCGCACTTCCTATACAAATGGCTTTACGGAAACCACTTTTTTTCTTCTCGGGTATGGATTGAGGTGGTGTATCTTCCGTTTTTATTTCTTGTTTCGACATAATTTCACCTAAATTTCTGTACCTAAGCCAATGTAGAATTGAATGTTACTACTCTTATCTTTGTCTCGTATTGGGGTCGCAATATCAAATTTAATCGCCCCCACAGGTGATGCCCAACGGACACCGAGACCCGCACCATAGCGTAATTCTTCATGAGTAAAACGATTTGCTGCAAACCCGGCATCCACGAAAGTTGCCCCCCACCAAGAAGGATAAACTTGATATTGATATTCAAAAGATCCTGTTAGCAAACGAGAACCACCCACAAGTTTGTTATTATGATCTCTCGGTGAAATTTTTTTATAACCGTAACCACGTACGCTGCGATCACCCCCAGCAAAAAAACGTAATGTCGGTGGGATTTTATTAATATCTTTAGTGTTTAAATAACCTATTTCGGCACGAGTGATAATACGGTGATTTTCCGCATAAGTGCGAATCCACCCCGTTGAAGCTTGCACTTTAAAAAAACTTGCATCAGACAGTAACCCTTTATAAGCCACATCTACAGTGATTTTTTGTGAATCCCCCCAAGTCGGAAACATTCCACCACGCAAGCGGGTTCGATTAAAACCACCAGTTGGATAAACCAAAAGGGTTTTATCATCAACATCTGCTTGGATAAATTTATCATAACGCGCCCTCACACCGGCAAAATATTGCCAACCTTCGGCATTATTCCAGTAACGTAGTCCAGCTAATGTCATGGAGGTGGTTTTAGTGTCATTTTTATCCTCATTTTCTAAACCGGCAGAAAATTCGTAATAATAATTCAAGGGATTTTTCAAGAGTGGGACTTTATATATCACTTCAAGAGTTTGCTTTGGTGAAGATACATAAAGATTGTTACGAAAACTGTGTCCACGATCATTAATCCAGGGTTTTGTCCAACCAATTTGTAAATGAGGACCGGTATCTGTAGCAAATCCAACCCCTAATTCCATCGCATTTTTTTTACGGGGATACATTAAGACATCTAAATTTACGACTTTATTTTCTTCATCGACTTGAGGCTGTAATAACACGGAGCTAAACCAATTCGTCGAAGAAAAATCATTGCTCAGCTCAGAAAGTTGATTTAGTAAATAAGGATCGCCCGATTTAATCTTTAACATATTTTGCAAATAATCTTCACGAATTTGCGTACTATTGAATTTTATTTCGCCATAATGGTAACGCACGCCACTATCAAATAGCATTCGCCACCAAGCCTGATGGGTTTCCGGGCTAATCTCTAAACGGGAAACCGCAAATTTCCCCTCTAAATAACCACGAGCGAGAGCAAGGCTGGAAAGGCTACTTTTATAATCATCATATTTTTGATGTTCAACTAACTCGCCCTCTTTTGGTAAATTTTTACGCAAATCATCAAATGCCTCATCTTGCGCAGCCTCCCCTTCAATCTGGACATCCGTACCTGCAATTCGCGTAGGTTCCCCCGGTTTGACATAGGCAATAAGTAGATCCCGCCCTTTTTTTTGCTTTTTTAATTCAAAAGTGACCGAAGAATCATAATAACCAAATACACGCAAACCTTTATCTACGGCATCAGTAACAAGTTGCTTATAACGATCTGAGCCATCCATTTCTTCTTTATTGATCAGCTCGACATTAAGTTCTGTGTTGCGAATAGCACGCTCCCCCTTGATCCCCCGAATTTCAATATCTACGGTTTGCTCAGCAAACACAGAAAATGCCGAGAAAGAAAATAAAAGTGCGGTTAATTTGAGAGGATATTTTTTCATTTTTGTTAGCTAAACATTATTAAAAATTGATGATTAAGCCATGCTAGTTTACCTAATAAACCCAAAGGCTTTGAATATTTTTTAAAACTTTTTAATTAATTGAAAACCAGAGTATAAAAATGCGGTTGAAATCAACCGCACTTTTTTCTGTTAATGATTGGAAAATTTTACTTCCTGCACAATACGCTTTGCGGTGGCAATAGGTAATTGCCCAATAAATGTGATTTCTTTATCACCAATCACTTCACTATATAACGTATATTCGCCCTGTTTCCACGTTTGATCTTGGTGAGGTTGTGGGCTTTCCGCCTTGGTGACATATAAAGTGAAGGTGAACAAGCCATCGCTGAATAAAGCACTATCAATAATTTCACCATCAAACAAATCTTGGCTATAGCGAATACTTTCAAATCCATGTGGTAACCAACCGGCTTTCCAGCTAAGTGTGGCGACAGTATTTTGTGCTTCATTGAGTAATGGTGGCGTTGAAACCTTATTTAAATAATCTGTTAATCCTTTTAGACGATCATCAATATAAAGTGTCACAACTCGAAATTGATCCAACAATTTACCATCACGATCAAGCATATCGCTGCGAAGCAATAAACCGTTTTCTTCATCGACAAAAACGACATATTGATAGCGAAAATCATCTTTTGGCACAATCCGAATGGTATCGACAAAGCGACCGGCTACCCGGTTTTTTCCTAACACAATAAAGTCATAGTTTTCCGCTAATTTATCAAAATTACTGCGAATCACAGACGGCAATGCATCAACAATACTGCCACTATTGAGCGTGAAAGCTCGAGACCCTAACTGGAAATAGCTGACCAAATTATCACGCTGAATAATTTCCTGTTGCTCTCCATCAAGCGTAACTAATTGTGCATAAGTTTTATTATCACGTTTGATATGACGATAACGAAAAGAATCCATATTTGCCGGAGAAGTTTGCACAAAAGCAATT
Source organism: Pasteurella sp. WM03 (assembly GCF_004570945.1). Lineage (NCBI taxonomy): Bacteria > Pseudomonadati > Pseudomonadota > Gammaproteobacteria > Pasteurellales > Pasteurellaceae > Pasteurella > Pasteurella sp. WM03. The sequence goes on along the minus strand of NZ_SPPO01000006.1, from coordinate 101,629 downwards.
TCATAATTGAGATGATTCGCCGCTTGTGCCATTCTTTCCAAAGTTTGCCTTGCAGAAACGTCCTCCGCTATAGCAGAAAAACTGAAAAGAAAAGTCAACAAAAGAGCGCCCAAGTTTAACGATATTTTTTTCATAACCTGATGATTCATAAAAAAATTCACCACATCAAAGCGATTGGTGGTGAATTATCTCGGTTTATTAAATAATTATTTTGCCTGATTGCTACCAACATTCAAAGCATCGGCATGCATACGGCGTTGTAATTCATAGTTTTGCAACATTGCACCAATACGGCGATTTTTTTGTTCCATCTGATCAGCCTTTGCAACATCTTTGGTCGGTGCATTATAGCTGACTTCTTGAACCGAATTATTAAAAGGCAAGGTTTGTAAAACCGGCGTTTCCGGTGCATTATTTACATCATTTTTGGCATTAAATGATTGTACGCCAAATACCGCCACCAAACATACACTCGCTGCCACGGCAATTTGAGCAACTGGCGCAAAGAAAGACTTGAATTTACGCATAAATGGTAAGTTTTTCACATCCTCAACTGTTGGCTGAGAAGTGGTGATTTCTACCCTTTCAATTTCTTCATGTTCAATTAAATCAGCCATTTTTGCAGTAAAATCCGTGCCTAAAATAACCGCACTTTCTTTCCGAATTACTGCTCGTGCCATATGATAAGCAGCCCAAGACCGGCTCAATGATTTATCACAACATAACTTTTCCGTAAATGAGGCATCAACTTGCTCGCCATCCATATAGGCTGAAAGTAACTCTTTTTGCATTTTAAACTCCAACTTTTTAACGTTGCATAAGCGGTTGTATCTTGTTTTCGATAATTTCACGTGCACGGAAAATTCGAGAACGCACAGTGCCTACGGGACAATCCATAATTTGTGCGATATCTTCATAACTTAAGCCTTCTAATTCACGAAGTGTAATCGCTGTTTTTAAATCCTCCGGCATACCGTTAATCGTATCAAACACAATTTTTTCCAGTTCACCGGATAACATTTCATTTTCTGGGGTATCCACCTCACGGAGATGAGTTCCCACATCATAGCTTTCAGCATCTTCTGCTAAAATATCTTCGCTTGGTGGACGACGCCCCTGCGCCGTTAAATAATTTTTCGCCGTATTCACGGCAATTCGATATAGCCAAGTGTAGAACGCACTATCACCACGAAAAGATTCTATGGAACGATAGGCTTTTATAAAGGATTCTTGTACAACATCGGGAATGTCATTACGCGAAACATAGCGGGTAAGTAACCCCGCAACTTTATTTTGATAACGCGAAACCAATAAGTTAAAGGCTTTTTTATCGCCTTGCTGTACCCTTTCTACCAAAGCTTGATCTGTTAGCTGTTCAGCCATATTTCTCCTAATGCTATGTCTAACACGCCTTAATATCCAAGACAGCAAGCTCTCACTGTTTTATCTGACATAGGGGGGGTTAAAAAGTTCAAAGGTTAAAAATAAATTTAAGTAGTGGGCATTTTTTGTATGATTTGAATATATTCCACCATATTTTGAATCTCAATATCTTCAGATTTACCTCGGTTAAAAAACCAAGAGAAAAGTTGCAAATCCGTGCAGGCAAGTAAGCGAATAAACGCATCTTTTTGGTTATCTGAGAGATGCTCAAAATGCTGTTTGTAAAATGGCATAATGATGTTATCCAGTTCCAACATACCACGTCGGCAATCCCATTCAATGCGAAGTTTGTTATATTTTTCCATATTGCCCTCTGTCTATAAAAGTGCGGTCAATTTTTTCAAAGATTTTTGGTTTATTTGTAGGGACACACAGTGTGTCCCACATTTTTCATTTTGTGTATTTATTACATAGTGCTAAAAATACCCAAAAAGCCAACCGCACTTTAGTTGGATTATTCCGTTGCTGATTTCGGTTTAATCACCGCATAAATCACGCCGGTCACCAAAGCCCCTGCTGCAATAGCGGCTAAATAGCGCATTGGTTCGGAAACGAATGGAATCACAAATAATCCGCCGTGTGGCGCCTGCAATGTGATATCCGAAGCCATGGAAATTGCCCCTGCTGTTGCACCACCAATAACGGAGCTAATAATCACGCGAATCGGATCCGCCGCCACAAAAGGCAATGCTCCTTCTGAAATAAAACATAACCCTAACACAAAAGAAGCTTTACCTGCGTCCCGTTGGTTGGCGGTAAATTTATTGCGGGCAATCCAAGTGGCAATCGCCATACCGATTGGTGGCACCATACCTGCCGCCATCGCCGCTGCCATTGGTGTGTAAATTTGCGAAGCGATCATTCCTACTGAGAAGGTATAAGCCGCTTTATTGACAGGTCCGCCCATATCAATACACATCATTGCACCGATTAGAGTCCCCAATACAATGGCATTCACTTCGCCCATCGATTTTAACCATTCGCTTAAAGCACTCATCACTTGTGAAACCGGCGGATTGATCACATAGATCATCGCCAATCCCACAATTAATGAGCCTAAAAGCGGTAATATTAAAATCGGTTTTAGGGAGGTTAAACTTGCCGGTAATTTAATCGCAACGTTCAACCCTTTTACTACATAACCGGCAAGGAAACCGGCAACAATTCCCCCTAAAATCCCGGCTCCGGCCGTTGTAGCAAGCATACCGCCAATCAACCCCACAGCAAGCCCCGGTCTATCAGCAATAGAAAATGCCACATAACCGGCAAATACGGCGATCATTAGATGGAAAGCTGCGCCACCGCCAATATCCATCAAGGCTTTTGGAATACCATGGAAAATAGTTTCATCTTTAAAGGCTTCAATACCAAACATAAAAGAAATAGCAATTAATAAGCCACCAGCAACAACCAAAGGCAGCATATGGGATACGCCTGTCATCAAGTGCTTATATATACCTTTTTTCTCACCAGTTTCATCAGCACTCGTATTTTTTGTATTCCCTCCCTCAAATACTTTGGCTTCTTTAAAGGCCTTGTCGAACTCTTGTGCTGTTTTCTTCAAAGCTAGCCCCGTAGAAGTACGATACATCGGTTTGCCTTTAAATTTGTCCAACGGCACATCAATATCTGCTGCCACAAAAACAAGATCAGCCGTCGCCACTTCTTCAGGGGTAATTTCGTTGCCAGCACCCACCTGACCTCGGGTTTCTACTTTTACATTCCAACCCTGTTTTTTCGCATAAGCTTCTATCGCCTCTGCGGACATAAAAGTATGTGCTACACCTGTTGGACAAGCAGTAACAGCCACGATATTTTTCACGCCAGAAATACCGGCAAAATTGACCGCACTTTCAGGTGCAACATAATCAACACCATTTGCTAAAGCATTCGCCAAAGTCACTTCCGGTGAATTCATCGCAATATCAACGCCCACCATAAACACTTTTTTGCCCATTAATGCGGGATTATTTGGTAATTGTGAACCGAATACGAGGGCTAAATCAGCCTCTATGATATTTTCTACCAGTGAAACATTTGCTTTCTGTGCAGCCGCACGAAATACTTCACGTAATAAATAGAATTTTGCTCTGCCTATATCGGGTGATTGGGTTAAAAATAACTTCATTTTATTATCCTTCAATCTCTGTAATCTTCACTTGGTTTAAAATTGGGTCAAGTCGTGTAGGATCGCTTACTCCCACATTACTTTGCGAAACGGCAAACGCAGAAACCGCACTGGCAAAGGCTAAGGTTTCTGATTTTGATAAACCTTTTTCAATGCCATAAATTAACCCTGCCACCATAGAATCACCCGCCCCCACGGTGCTGACAATATTCTCACATTTTGGCGGCTGTGCTTTTATCACACCTTCATTGTTAATCCATAATGAGCCTTCAGCCCCCATGGAAATGATCACATTTTCAATTCCTTGTGCTTTTAACTGCTGTGCAGCATTGATAATCTCTTCTTCTGTATTAAGCCGATGACCAATCCAACTTTCTAATTCACGATGATTAGGTTTTACCAACCAAGGATGCGCCTTCAAACCAGCATTCAGCGCTGCATTGCTTGTATCTAACACCACTTTTACGCCTTCCTGATGCAATTGATTTAACCATTCAGCAAACAATTCCGGTGTAACACCACGAGGTAAACTGCCACACACAGCGACAATATCGTAATCCAAACAATAGGCTAAAGAATCCGCTGCAAATTGCTGCCAAGCCTGTGGATTAATGTCATAACCAAGAAAATTTAAATCCGTAACATCTGCTTCGGTTTCGGTGATTTTGACATTAATACGGGTTTTTCCGGCAACGCGATGAAATTTATCTTGCAAACCCTGTTTATTAAACATTTGTTCAAAATCACCGGCATTGTCTTCGCCAAGAAATCCGCCGACTGCGACATCAACGTCTAAATCCTTCAGCACTTTTGCCACATTAATGCCTTTACCGGCTGGGAAAATCCCTAGGGTTTCAACGGTATTGACTTCACCTAATTCTATACGTGATAAACGACCGACTAAATCATAGGCAGTGTTTAAGGTTATAGTTGCAACCTTTGCCATCATTCTTCCCCTTTCCCTTCGCCAAGACCTGATTCAATGGCAAGACGAATACCTTCAATAGCTTCTTTTGCTTGCTCACCTGTTGCCACGAAACGTAAACGGGAACCTTTCACCACCCCTAACGCTACAATTTTCATCAGGCTTTTCGCACTCACTAATTGGGAATCACGATCAAGATTTTGTACGGCGACTGAAGCATTGTATTTTTTCACTTCATTGACTAATACGGCACTTGGGCGGGCATGTAAGCCGTGTTCGTTATTAATCATAAATACCGCTTCAATAGCATCGGAAGGTAACCCACTATCTTCCGCTACCGCCGGTGCATGACTTTGTTCATCCATCACTTCAATCGTATCCGGTTCTGCCGGCGGAACTGAAGAAACATTTTCACCTAAGCCCTCGGCAATCGCCTGACCAAGGGATTCAATCGCTTGTTTGGCATCATCACCTTCCGCCACAAAACGCAGACGATGTCCTTGTATCACCCCCAATGCCACGATTTTCATCAGGCTTTTCGCACTCACCACCTCACTACCACGAGTTATATTTTGTACGGTGATTTTTGCCGCAAATTTTTTCACTTCATTGACTAACACCGCACTTGGACGAGCGTGTAAACCGTGTTCATTACGAATCGTAAAAGTTCCTACCACAGTATTTGAAACCTGTGCAGTCTGAATTTTCTCCGAAACAGAAACATCACCGCCTGAAAGAGCGGTCAAAATCTCAGTAGAATTTCCATTTAATAGTGCTGTTTGCACATTTTCTTCAAGCAAACGGGATAATACCGGAGCAATCGCATCACTCACAGCAGAAATGGTGATGACACCTTTTACCGGCTTGCCATTATGATTAAAAATAGTTTTTGCTCGGCTAAATACTAATGAATTTTTTAGATTACCCGAAACCGCATCAGTGACCCATAATCCTTTACCCAATGGTAATGCCGCATTACCAATCACTTCAGAAACAAAGCGATTTTCTACCGCACTTTGTGTTTGTAATTGACCGGCATTCATTGCTACCAAAGTCAGTAAACTTTGGGTATCAACATCTAAATGAATATTTTCTTTAGGAAGACAAAAATCTTCTGTCGTTTCGCCCATTAAAATGGCTCGAAACTGTGCCACATCCGTTATTTTCGCTAATTTTACTGAGGTATCCTCATCACCAAGCACGTGAGTTAATTGACGTAATAACGCCAAATGTTCATCAGAACGTGCGGCAATCCCAATTACCACATAGGCAATATTGCCTTCCCCCCATTCAATCCCTTGGGGAAATTGAAACACTTGCACACCGGTTTTTTTCACCATTTCACGGGTTTCCAAGGTTCCATGAGGAATGGCAATACCATTACCGAGAAACGTGGAGGTTTGTTGCTCACGCGCCAACATTCCCTGTAAATAGCCTGATTCTACATTGCCCGCAGTTTCCAATGCTTGAGCAGCCATTTCAATGGCTTGTAGCTTGGTTTCTACGCGAATATTTAAATGAATGTTGCTTTCCGAAAGTTCTAACATTCTTACTCCTTAGTCTAAGATTTAGAAAAAGAAAAACTGTTGATAAAACAATTTTTATCAACAGTTTAATTTATTATTGAGATGTACAAATTTTTAACAGTTCATCGCTGCCTTTTGCGATGTATTCATCATTTTCATCTCGAGCTTTACCTTTCTTCAAATCACGCATAGCGTCATAAATCCCTTGGGTGATACTTGGTGAATCTAATTTGCTCCAACAAGTTTGACTTAAGCGGTTGAAATTGTTTTGTAGAGCTTCTGCATGTAGTACGCCACTTTGATAAGCATAAATATCGGAATCATGCCCACCGGTATTATAAAGGTTGTCTTGGATTTGTTTAATCGGCACTAAAATACGACCTAAATACCAATCATTGGCACCACTGGCAAAATTATCGACATAGAAGTATTCATTCACACGGCCTTTATAAGTCGCTACCGTTGCTTCATACGCCGCCGCATAAGATTTCTGATCAATCTTGTCTTTATCTAAATTAATCACTTTTTTATCACTATCCATAAATGGGATATAGGATGTGACGGAAGAACAAGCTGTCAAAATAATGGAAAACAGCAATACTGAGATTTTTTTTAACATAGTCATTCCTATTTAATTAGGATCTGAGATAAATCGCCGCCATTATACTGACTGCGAGGGATTACGCAAGAAAGCTGAGGTTTATTCACTTTCTTTCACAAAAGACACTAAAATTTGGTCAATTTTAAAGTTCTCTGTATCAATCACTTCAAATTTATATTTGCCATAAATGACAAAATCGGTCTTTTTAGGAATTTTACGTAACATATACATCATAAAGCCGCTGATTGTTTCGTAATTTTCTTCATCGGGAAATGATTCTATATCCAATACACGCATAACATCTTCAAGAGGCGTTGCGCCATCAATCAACCAAGAATTTTCATCACGGCTGACGATTTGTTCTTCTTCACTGGAAACCAATTCTCCCATCACAATACTCATTACATCATTGAGTGTGACAATCCCCACGACTAACGCATATTCATTAACGATAATAGCAAAATCCTCACCGGTAGATTTAAAAAGCTCCAGCACTTCATAAAGCGAAAGGGTATCCGGCACAAATAAAGATTTGCGTAATAACTTAGGATCCGTCAATGAGACATTCGCATTTTGCAGATACATTGTCAGTAAGGTGTGAGATTCGACATAGCCTAAAATTTTATCAAGCCCATTATCACAAATGACAATCTTAGAGTGGGAGTCACGCGAGAGGGTATCCATGACTTCTTGACGGCTAAAAGTACGGTCTAAATATACGATATTTTCACGTGTCGTCATCGTGGAGGTAACGGTACGTTCCTGCATATCAAAAATATTTTCAATAAGATAATGCTGTTGGGTCTTTAATACACCGGCTTCTGCACCGGCTTCAACAACGGCAACAATATCTTCCGGGGTCATATTATCATCACGTAGTGTTGACACACCAAAAAGTTTGAAAAGTAAATTTGATAATCCATCAAACACCCAAACGATTGGTTTTAATAGAAAAATAAGTACCTGCATAATGCCAACAGTCCGTAATGCAACGGCTTCAGGATTAATCAGTGCAAGCCGTTTCGGCATTAAATCCGCTAAAAGAATAAAAGAGCAAGTCACAAGCAGAAAAGCAATCCAAGATGAAGCGGAGTCAACCCAAGCTTCTTGAATATGTCCACTCAAAAGATGTTGTAAATGAATACTAAGGTTTGCTTCACCAATCATTCCTCCAAGCACCGCAACCATATTTAATCCAATTTGCACTACGGTGATAAATCGTCCGGGCTGTTCTTGCAATTTCAAGACTTGTGCGGCTTTCAGATTACCTTCATTTGCCATATTTTGTAATTTTATACGGCGGGCACCAGCAAGAGAAATTTCGGCGGATGAAACAATAGCACTAATAATAATTAATACGATTATGACTAAAATCGCTGTAAATAAACTCATAATTTTCTCGTAAACTTGATGGGGTTTAGTAGGGACACACTGCGTGTTTCCGCTAACATATTGAAATCATTTGATTTTATAACGGACACACGCAGTGTGTCCCTACATTAGTATTGAATAATACCGTTATTTTTGACCGTACTTTGAAAGAAATGAAATCTTAATTTTCGCTGTCAAACCAGCCGCGAACAAATTGAATGGAAAGGAATAATGTTACCAGTAAGAACGCATAAAACATCCAAGCTAAAATCGGATGGCTTGGGGTAACCTCACCACTGATTTCTTTCACGGAGACAGCATTACGGAATTCATCAAACATGGTGAGACGCCAACCATAATATTTGATTTGTACCAATTTATTTTCATTGCCCATGGCTTGTGCTTGAGCCTGTAAATTAGCAGAACCAAATTTAAAATAGAAAGGAAAACCCCAACGAGTATCTTCGTTGCGGTAAACCATAATTTTCCCCTCATCATTTTGTGTATTGATGTAATACACATCACGTGTTGGACCATCTGCCGGATTGGATTTGGTAATCGGCCCGTCTTTATCAACACGTTTCACTTCCACACCCGTCACACGGGTCACATCATAGTGGGGGAAAACATAGTTCACCACGGAAAACATAAAACCGTGGAAAGCAAACAACACTAAAAATAGAAAATATTTGAAAAATTTACGCATCATGGTTTCTCTCTTGAATTTGGGCATTTATTGTACATTAATTTTAAATAAACGCTCGAAATTTTGTGTGGTGATCTGTGCAAATTCTTCCATAGACACACCTTTTAAGGTTGCTACATATTCACACACTTCACGTGTATAAGCCGGTTGATTTTCCTTACCACGATAAGGCACCGGTGCAAGATAAGGCGAATCTGTTTCTACCAATAAACGATCGACCGGGACATAACGAATCGCTTCACGAATCGCTTCAGCATTTTTAAACGTAATAATGCCGGAACAAGAAATATAAAATCCTAAATCTAACGCTTTTTTGGCAAAATCTAAGGTTTCGGTAAAACAATGAATCACTCCACCGCACTTTTCTGCATGATGCTCACGCAACATAGAAATTGTATCATCTCCGGCTGAACGGGTATGAATAATCACCGGTTTATTGAGTTGATTTGCAATGTCAATTTGGTTGGCAAATATCTCTTGCTGTTCTGTTTTATTATCTATACTGTAATAATAATCCAATCCAATTTCACCAATAGCAATCACTTTTTTATCTTGTGCCAAACGCAATAAACGTGCGGCATCGTAAGGTTCTTCTTCAAAATCCAGCGGATGAACACCACACGCCAGTGAAATATTGTCAAATTGGCACAATGTCTTATAGGCTTTTTCAAAACGACTTAATGTCACACCAATCGCAAGTAGATGTTTCACATCACGTGCATAGGCTTTTTCTACCACATCAGCAATATTTTTGTGTAAATTTTCATAATCCAATGCATCTAAATGGCAGTGAGAATCAACAATAAACATCAATTTTTTCCTTTATATTTCAATTTTCAACGGGAAATACCCTTCTATTATTACTTTTCAAACACATCCGTGACAAGTTTGGTTAATCCGTCTAGCAGCATTAATTCTACGTTCACACCATTAATGGAAAGGAGATCTGACCGCACTTTTTGCATAATTTGGATGGCTTGCAACAAACTAAGTGGTGTTTGTTCATCACTAAATTGTTGAACGCCTCTCACTAAATCTGTCACTTGACGATGGCTATTAATGTCAAGTTTATGTTTTAGGCTGTCGGCAAGAAACGCCAAAATCCAATCCAGTTGGCGAACATAATGTTCTTTGTCAAATAGAGGGAGAAGTTCCAAAGGGGAGCGACGGCGATAAAAACGCCAAAATTGGCGAAGAAGATCTTTCCGCTGTTCAATCAACCCCTGTTGTAGTACCTCTAAGGCAAACAGCGGGCGACCTAAGCTCATTGAAAGTGCGGTAGAAATTTCTTGTATTTCTGCCTCACATTGCGTTTTCAGCCAATCATGAGCCACTTGCTCTGAAGGAGCAGGCAAATTCCATACCTGACAACGGCTGTAAATTGTCGCTAACAAACTCGCAGAACTGTCCGCCTGCAACAAAAAATAAGTATTTGGGCGAGGTTCTTCCAAAGTTTTAAGCAACGCATTAGCTGCCGCTTCCGTCAAGCGTTCTGCTTCTTTTATATATACGACTTTATTACCATTTTGTTGGGCGTGCTGTGCGACAATCTCATTAATTTCGCGCACTTGATCCACACCAATATCTTTTCCTTCTATCGGGCGTAATTCGTGGTAATCAGGGTGACTTTGAGCCTTCATCAAATGGCAAGCATGGCATTGCCCACAAGGTTCAGTATTTTGAGGAGCCAGACACATAATATAGTGAGAAAGCGTCTCAAAGAGGTGTTCTACGCCTAATCCCGAATCGGATTTTATTAGCATAGCATGATGTCCTAAACCTTCCGAGAAGGTTTGGACTATTTTGGTATAAGTCGGCACAAGCCAGGGGTAAAGTGCGGTCATTTTTCGTTATGTTTCCACCAATTTTTAACTGCACTTTCAATATCCGCACGCACTTGTTCAATGCGCTGTTCTGCGTTGATAGTAACGGCTTTTGGATTATCTTTCACCAATTCCAAATAACGGGCTCGGGTACGGTAGAAAAAATCAAGATTCATTTGTTCAATGCGATCCAGCTCCCCCCTCCCACGCGCACGTGCTAAACCAATAGTAGGATCAATATCTAAATAGAGGGTCAGATCCGGCTCAAAATCCCCTAGAATGGTCTCTTTCAAAGTTTTCATTAAATATGAATCAAGCTGACGCCCGCCACCTTGATAAGCTTGTGATGACATATCGTGGCGATCACCCACCACCCATTTGCCTTGAGCAAGTGCCGGCTTAATCACATTTTCGACTAATTGAATTCGAGCAGCATAGATCATTAATAATTCCGCTTTATCAGTTACCGGCTCTTCTTTTTCGTGTTTTATCAGCTGACGTAATTTTTCCGCCAAAGGCGTTCCCCCCGGTTCTCGGGTAAACACAACATCGTCAATTCCCAATTCATTTAATACATCCACGACTGATTGATGTGCGGTACTTTTTCCCGCCCCTTCTAATCCTTCAATGACTATAAATTTTCCGGTCATATTATTTTCCATTCTTTTGGCTACGATACCAGCGCAAATAGTCTTGTACCGCTTTATTATGTTCATTTAAATTACGTGTAAATTTATGTCCACCACTTCCATCAGCGACAAAATAGTAGAAATCCGTTTTTTCAGGATGTGCAACTGCCTGCAAAGCACTTTCACTCACCATCGCAATGGGGGTTGGAGGTAATCCATCAATAATATAGGTATTATATGGTGTAGGTGTCTCTAAATCTTTTTTACGAATATTTCCCTGATAATTATCTCCCATACCGTAAATTACAGTTGGATCTGTTTGTAATTTCATTTTTGCATTGAGACGATTAATAAACACAGAAGCCACTTTAGCCCGTTCAGCCGCAATACCTGTCTCCTTTTCTACAATAGAAGCCAACACTAACATCTCGTGAGGGTTTGCTAAGGGGAGATTCTCATCACGTTCATTCCATGCCTTATTCAAGGCTTTTTTCAAACGTTCCGCTGATCGTTGGAGCAATTCTAAATCAGTTGAGTTTGGTGTGTAATTATAGGTATCGGGATATAACCAACCATCAAGATTTTTGTATTCATCAATATTTTTTACGATATGAGGAATATTAAGTAAATTAAAAATTTCTTGATCACTTTTATCTTTTAAAGTTTGCATTAAGTGCCGTGCATTTTCGAGGTTTTTTCGCCACTCTTTGAAGGTTTTTCCCTCAATAAATTGTACGTTAAATTGTGCCTCTTTTCCCGAATTAAGGAGAATTAATAGCTCTTGTACGGTTTTAATTCCATTTAAAGAATAAACACCTGCTTTAATTTTGTTTAATTCCGGCTTGAATTTTAATAAATAAGGAAGAAGCTGAGCATTCTCAATTAATTTTTCTTGTTCAAAAAGTGCGGTCAATTTTTTTCCTGTTGTGCCACGTTCAACAAACAAAAGCTGATCGGGTTGTACCTTGATGGTTTCTTGTTGAAAAGCAGTGAGTTTTTGATAGCCAAAAAATCCGGCACTCATAAAAATCAAAATAAAAATAAATAAGCTAATAAAAAATTTTTTCATAGAATTAAGACAATAAAGTAAAAACAACAAAAGGGGCAAAACGCCCCTCTCATATAAAATGCGAAATTATTGATTAAAATATTGAATATCTGCCGTTTTACGTAATGCTTTTACCCAATCTTTGGTGGCTTCTTGTAACTGGCTATTCACTATTTTCTCATATGCTTTTTGACGGTATGCATCTTCTGTACGATCGCCATCACGTGTACCGGTTACTTCTAAAATATGCCAACCAAATTCCGATTTAAAAGGTACGGAAATGCTACCTTGTTTAGTCGTTTTTACCGCTTTTGCGAAAGGCTCTACATAGGCTTCAGGGAAAGCATAACCTAAACTCCCACCATTAGCGCCTGATAAATAATCTTTAGAATATTTTAATGCGGCATCGGCGAAAGTCGTTTTACCGGAAAGAATATCCGCACGAATTTTATTAAGCTCTGCCTTTGCTTGCGCATCATTTAATAAAGGGTTGAGTTTTAAGAGGATATGGCGAACTTCATATTGTTTTCCGGTCACTTTTTGTTCTGTTCCATTAGCTCTTGCTTCGTCTAACATTTTTTGTCCAAGCGTATCCACTTCTTCCCGTGAGATTTGTACGCTGTTGCTAATCGCATGATTACGTACTCCCGACATTATCATTTGATTCGCAATTTGTTGGCGAAATGCGTTAAGGGAAATTCCCTGATAATCCAAGGCATCTAAGAACTGACCATAGGTTAAACCATTTTTCGCTGCAATATCTTCCACAATAAAATCAATCTCACGAGGATTAACCTTCACACCAGATTCTTTAATCGCTTTCTGAACCAAAATATCATCAATAACTTTATCTAATGATGCTTGGTAATTACCTTTTTTACCCATTGCTGCACGCACCTGACTTTCTAATATAGGCTCACCATCCACCGTTGCAACAACACGTTCTTCAGCATTAACAAAGGAAAATGCAAATATACCCAATACAGTAATAAAAAGAGATTTTAGTCCTGATTTTTTCATCTTCATCGTTCTTTAAATAAGTCAACAACGCTCGTTAGAGTATCAATTTTAAACAAGGTTCACAATAGATTAGGATTATTTTGATAATAGCGCCACTTCATAGCATCCATCATATTTTTGAGTTCGAACTTGTACTTTTTCTTCTCGGCTGGTTGGTACATTTTTACCTACATAATCTGCCCGAATAGGTAATTCACGATGTCCACGATCAACAAAAATAACCAATTCAATTTTTGCAGCACGACCAAAATCGGTGAGTGCATCCATTGCCGCACGGATGGTTCTCCCTGTAAATAAAACATCATCAATTAAAATCACATCTTTATCTTTCACATTTAAATATTGTGATGCACCACTATACACCGGCATTGAATTTTCAGGCTCAATATGCTGTAAATCATCACGATAAAATGTGATATCTAATTCCATTGAAGGGAGATCCACATTAATCAAGTCCATAATTTTACGTTTGATTAACGTCGCAATTTCAGCACCACGACGTTTAATGCCAACAATGACAATATTGTCTAGGCTAGGGTGTTTTTCAATAATTTCATGAGATATACGAGAAATCGTGCGATGAAACTGATTTTCATCAATAATGATCTTTTCCATAATTCATCCAAATTAACTGTGAAACAGCCGGTAAAATACCATAAAAAGAAAGGAAATTTAATCGCTTTTGATGAATGACTACCACAGATACAAAAAGTGCGGTTAAATTTAACCGCACTTTTTATTATCTTTTTGATTTCACAAGTTTTTCTGTCAACTCATAGGCTCGAAGTTTTGCCAATTCCTTGGAAAGTTTTGCTACCAGTAGCTCATGATCAACATCAGCTACATGTGCTACAATATTTTCCTCAGCTTTGCGTTTTGCTTCTTGAATACGACCAGCATCCAATTCACTGCCACGAATTGCTACATCAGCCAGAACAGTAACGACTTTTGGTTGGACTTCTAAAAAGCCGCCTGACACGTAGATCACTTCTTCTTTATCATCTTCAAGAGTGAATTTCACAATTCCCGGCTTAATCGCCGTTAACAATGGTGTATGGTTAGGTAAAATACCAAGTTCACCTTCCACGCCTGTTGCTTGGATTTGTTTCACTGCCCCTTCAAAAATTTTTCGTTCTGCACTGACTATTGTTAGGTTAAATGTCGCCATTTTTGTTCTCCTTCAAATGACTTGAAGTGATTACATATTTTTGGCTTTTTCTAGCACTTCTTCAATTGAACCCACCATATAGAACGCTTGTTCTGGAATATGGTCGTATTCACCCTCTAAGATACCTTTGAAACCACGAATGGTGTCTTTTAATGACACATATTTACCCGGTGAACCTGTAAAGACTTCTGCAACGAAGAACGGTTGTGATAAGAAACGTTCAATTTTACGAGCACGTGCTACCACAAGTTTATCTTCTTCAGATAGTTCATCCATACCAAGAATAGCAATAATATCTTTCAACTCTTTATAGCGCTGTAAGATACCTTGTACGCCACGTGCAACATCATAATGTTCTTGACCAACTACAAGCGGATCTAATTGACGTGATGTGGAATCTAATGGGTCAACCGCCGGATAAATACCTAAAGAGGCAATTTGGCGACTTAATACCACCGTTGAATCCAAGTGTGCGAAGGTCGTAGCCGGAGAAGGGTCGGTTAAGTCATCCGCAGGTACATAAACTGCTTGTACGGAAGTGATAGAACCTGTTTTAGTTGATGTAATACGTTCTTGCAATACACCCATCTCTTCTGCAAGGGTCGGCTGATAACCTACTGCTGACGGCATACGACCTAAAAGTGCCGAAACTTCAGTACCTGCAAGGGTATAACGATAAATATTATCCACGAAGAATAATACGTCACGACCTTCATCACGGAATTTTTCAGCCATAGTTAAGCCTGTTAATGCAACACGTAAACGGTTACCTGGTGGCTCATTCATTTGACCATAAACCAACGATACTTTATCTAATACGTTAGATTCTGTCATTTCGTGATAGAAATCGTTACCTTCACGAGTACGTTCACCTACACCGGCAAAGACGGAATAACCGGAGTGTTCAATCGCAATGTTACGGATTAATTCCATCATATTCACGGTTTTACCTACACCCGCACCACCGAAGAGCCCCACTTTCCCCCCTTTTGCAAAAGGACAAATTAAGTCGATAACTTTAATACCGGTCTCAAGTAATTCCGTACTATTTGATTGTTCTTCATAACTTGGCGCTGCACGGTGAATAGACCAATTTTCTTCTGCACCAATTTCACCGCGCTCATCAATTGGTTCACCTAACACATTCATAATACGCCCTAGGGTTTTAGTCCCCACCGGTACTTGAATTGGATTTCCAGTATTTTCTACTTTTAAACCACGTTTCAAGCCGTCAGATGTACCCAATGCGATACAGCGAACAACACCGCCACCTAATTGTTGTTGAACTTCAAGGGTTAAACCGGATTCAACTTTTAATGCATCGTAAACTTTTGGTACTGCATCTTGTGGGAATTCAACGTCAATCACCGCACCGATGATTTGTACAATTTTTCCTGCTGACATTACCTTTCCTCTTTCCTTAAATCGCAGCCGCACCGGCAACGATTTCATTTAATTCATTTGTAATACTTGCTTGACGGGCTTTGTTATAAACTAATTGCAAGTCATTAATTAAATTTCCTGCGTTATCAGTTGCCGCTTTCATTGCTACCATACGGGCAGCTTGCTCGGAAGCAAGGTTATCCACCACAGATTGATATACTTGTGATTCCAAATAACGAGTAAGCAAACTATCTAATAAAACTTTTGGCTCCGGCTCGTAAAGGTAATCCCAAGTATTTTGTTTTTGTTCTAAATTATCGGTTTCTAACTCCGGCAATGGAACTAATTGCTGATAAACAGGTGATTGTGCCATCGTATTGATGAATTTATTGTAGGCGATATAAACAGCATCTACTTCACCATTTTTATAAACATCAAACATCCCATTTGCTACACCAATTAAGTCTTCCATTGATGGATTGTCACCCAAACCAGAAAGTTGTCCACGCACAGATAATCCTAACGAACGGAAAAAGTTAATCCCTTTTGAACCAATTAAACCTAGTTCTACGGAAACACCTTTATCCTTCCATTGCTTGATTTCTGTCATTACGGCTTTGAATAAATTAATATTCAACCCACCACACATTCCACGGTCTGTTGAGACAACTAAAATCCCAACCTTTTTCACTTCTCGTTGAACTAAAAATGGATGTTTATAACCGATATTGGCTTTAGATACGTGGCTGATAACATTTCGTATTGTTTCAGAATACGGGCGAGAAGCTGCCATACGATCTTGCGTTTTACGCATTTTCGAGGTAGCAACCATTTCCATTGCCTTAGTAATCTTCTGTGTACTTTGTACACTGGCAATTTTGGTTTTTATCTCTTTTGCACCTGCCATCTTCTTTCTCCGTTATCTTACCAAGCACCGTTGGCTTTAAAACTATCCAAAATCGTTTTCAATGTGCCTTTTATCTCATCATTGTAATTACCTGTTTTGGTTAATTCTGCCATAAAGTCGCCATGGTTACGGTGAGCATAGTCTAAAAGAGCGGTCTCAAAACTTGCAATTTTTTGTAGTTCTACATCTTCCAAGTAACCAAACTCAACAGCAAAAAGCAACACAGATTGCTCCGCAACACTAAGTGGTGAATATTGCTTTTGTTTCAATAATTCTGTCACTTTTTCACCATGAGAAAGCTGTTTACGGGTTGCATCATCAAGGTCAGAGGCAAATTGTGCAAATGCAGCTAATTCACGATATTGTGCTAATGCGGTACGAATCCCACCGGCTAATTTTTTCACCACTTTAGTTTGTGCAGCACCCCCTACGCGAGATACCGAAATACCAGGGTTTACCGCAGGGCGAATACCAGAGTTAAATAAGTTAGATTCTAAGAAAATCTGACCATCGGTAATAGAAATAACGTTGGTTGGTACGAATGCAGACACGTCACCGGCTTGGGTTTCAATAATAGGAAGAGCAGTTAAAGAACCGGTTTTTCCTTTTACTTCACCATTGGTAAATTTTTCTACATATTCTTCATTAACACGTGCTGCACGCTCAAGTAAACGTGAATGTAAATAGAAAACATCTCCAGGGTAAGCTTCACGACCCGGCGGACGACGTAGTAATAATGAAATTTGACGATAGGCTACCGCTTGTTTTGACAAATCATCATAAACAATTAACGCGTCTTCACCACGATCACGGAAATATTCGCCCATCGCACAACCTGCATAAGGTGCAAGGTATTGTAATGCGGCAGATTCAGATGCTGATGCAGCAACCACAATAGTATTTGCCAATGCACCATGTTCTTCTAGTTTACGCACAACGTTTGCGATAGTCGATGCTTTTTGACCAATTGCAACATAGATACATTTAATACCTGAATCACGTTGATTAATAATTGCATCAATGGCTAGAGCTGTTTTACCTGTTTGACGGTCTCCAATGATCAATTCACGCTGACCTCGACCAATCGGCACCATAGAGTCCACCGCTTTATAACCGGTTTGTACCGGTTGATCGACTGATTTACGTTCGATAACACCCGGTGCAATCACTTCAACCGGTGAAAATCCATCGTTTTCGATCTCACCTTTACCATCAATCGGTTCACCAAGAGTATTAACAACACGACCTAATAAGCCACGACCTACCGGCACTTCTAAAATACGACCGGTACATTGAACTTCCATACCTTCAGCTAAATCAGCATAAGGTCCCATTACAACCGCCCCAACCGAGTCACGCTCAAGGTTAAGTGCCATTGCATAGCGATTCCCCGGTAATGCAATCATTTCCCCTTGCATTACATCGCTCAAACCGTGAATACGAATAATACCGTCACTTACGGAAACAATTGTCCCAGTATTGCGAGCTTCACTCACTACGTCAAACTGAGCAATTCGTTTTTTAATCAATTCACTAATTTCTGTTGAATTTAGTTGCATTTTTTATTCCTCTTATCATTGCAACTCATTTGCGAGACGGTCGAGCTGTCCACGACTACTGCCATCAATCACAAAATCTTCCGTACGGATAATTACACCAGCAATAAGTGAATTATCCACGTTGCAATTTACTTTCACTTTGCGAGCTAATCTTTTTTCCATTGCCGCCACAATTTTTTCAATTTGAGTTGCATTCAATGGTTGTGCAGAAGTTACTTGTACCTCTGCTATGGCTTGATGTTCTTCCACATAATGGGTAAATTCGGAAAATACCGCAGGAATAGCACTCAAACGCTTATTTTCAGCCATTAACCGAATAAGATTTTGCCCATATTGATCTAGCTGTTCACCACAAATTGAAATCACCACATCTGCAACTTTTTGTGAAGAAAGTGAACTAACGAGAAATGCTTTCATTTGTTCATCTTCCACAAGAGCGGTCAAAAATTTCAACATTTCTGTCCATTTTTCTACCGCACTTCTATCATTCACGGATTGCTCTATGGCAAAATCAAATGCTGCTTTGGCATAAGGGCGAGCTATCGTAGTTAATTCTGACATAAGCTAAAGCCTCTTATAGTTCTGCAACTAATTTATCAATAATGTCATTGTTTGCCGCTTCATCAATTGTGCGACCCACAATTTTCTCGGCACCGGCAATTGCTAATGAAGCCACTTTAAGACGTAATTCCTCTTGAACACGTTTACGTTCAGCTTCCACTTCAGCATATCCTTGTTCAATAATTTTTGCTTTAAGTTCTTCTGCTTCAGTTTTCACTTCGTCAAGCACTTCATTACGTCGCTTGTTTGCAGCATCTAAAATTTCTTGAGCCTGAATTTTCGCTTTTGAAATTTCTTCTTCAGCAAGTAGTTTAGTATCTGCTTGCTCTTTTTTCGCAGCTTCCGCAGACGCTAATGCATTGGCAATTTGGCTTTGACGTGTTTCAATTGCTTTAATAATTGGCGGCCATACAAATTTCATGCAGAACCACACGAATAGTGCAAATGAAATAAGTTGACCAATTAATGTTGCATTTAAATTCACAACGTCCTCCTTAAAATGCTTGTTTCACGTTGATAAGCAAATAAGGGATTATTGTAATAAACCGATAAATGGATTTGCAAAGATGAATAGTAAGGAAATACCAACCGCAATCATCGCAATCGCATCTAAAAGACCTGCTACGATAAACATTTTAGTTTGTAGGCTTGACGCAAGTTCAGGCTGACGCGCTGAAGATTCTAAGAATTTACCACCTAAGATAGCAAAACCAATTGCAGTACCTAATGCAGCAAATGCAAGAAGAATCGATGCTCCGATGATTGTAGCTGTAATTACAGTTTCCATAATGTTCTCCAATAGAAGTTAAGTTTTAGCCCTAGAGCCGGTTAATAAAAAAAACGATTAATGATCTGCTTTATTGTAAGCAATGCTTAAATAAACGACCGTCAACATCATAAAAATAAACGCTTGTAAGGTAATAACCAAAATATGGAAAATTGCCCAAGCAAGGTGTAAAGGAATACCCAATGCAGCGATAGCCATATTAGCTGAATACATCACGGCAATAAGGATAAAGATTAATTCACCCGCATACATATTACCAAATAGACGGAACGCAAGAGAAATAGGTTTAGCGAGTAAGGTGACTGTTTCCAAAATAAAGTTAACAGGAATAAATGCCCAATGATTAAATGGATGAAGGGTGTATTCTTTCACTAATCCCTTGAAACCTTTGGACTTAACGGTGTAGAAAAGAATTAAGAAGAAAACGCAGAGCGACATACCAAGCGTTGCACTAATATCAGCGGTTGGTACTGCTCGCAAATAATGGATACCAAATAAGCCGGCTAACTGTGGTAAGAAATCAACCGGAATTAAGTCAATCGCATTCATCACAAATACCCAGCAAAAAATAGTTAATGCAAGGGGAGCAATAACATCACGTGAACCATGGAAATTTTCCTTAACAATACCATTGATCCATTCCACCACAATTTCAACCATACATTGCATTTTTCCGGGTACTCCAGTTGTGGCTTTTTTTGCTACACGAGAAAAAATAAAAAGAAAAATGACTGCGGCTAAAATAGAAAAGAACAAAGTATCCACATGAACATGCCAAAACCCATCTCCTGTTTTTAGAAAAGATAGATGGTGACTAATATATTCCGATGTTGTTTGTCCAGACATAGCGAATCCTTTAGAATGATAGAAAAAAATCAAATTCGGCGAAATAAAAATGGAATCAAATTATTCAACATTAATGCCATAAAAAAACCACTAAAGAAAATCACAAAGTTTGTCACAAAAAACCACTTTAACGATGCAATGATCAATATGATAGTTAGCACAAACTTAATGGCTTCACCTCTATAAAGTGCGGTCAATTTTGCAGATAAATATTGCTTTCGATAAAACACAATATATACAAAAACGCTGAAAGGAAGCAATGCCGAAAGAAATCCTAATAAAAAATCAAGTGAATTTCTTATTTGCCAAAAAGCAAAAAAACAAGCAAGTAGTAACATGATGGCTATTTCAATCTGAATAGCTTTTCGATACTGCGTTTTCGCTTGTTGTACAATTCTCGACATTATTTTCAATAACCTTAAACCTTGGCAATTATACTCTTGAAAAAATCAGATTCAACTTAAAAACTACCAAAAAAACGTTAACTAAATCACAGTTTTGAAAAAAATTTACAAAAATGTAACGATTTACTGCAAAATGATTAAATGTCGTTCACCCACTAATTCCGGAACCTGTAATGGTATTATTTGTTGCACGGTATATTTATCATTCAATTCTTTAACTTCTTCGATGTGATAAATCCCTTTTAATGCATAAAAATATCCATTTTTTCTCGGAAGATGGTGACACCAATTTGTCATATCTTTAAGTGAAGCAAATGCCCGACTTAATACGCCATCAAATTTTTCATTGGGTTGATATTCTTCTACACGGCTTAATATTGGCGTCACATTTGTCAATTTTAGCTCACGCACAGCGTTTCGAATAAAACTAATTCTTTTACCAAGGCTATCCAACAAAACAAATTGTTTATCCGGATTCGCAATTGCCAAGGGCAAACCGGGTAAACCAGGGCCTGTACCAACATCGATAAAAAATTCCCCCTGCAAATAAGGGCTGACTACAAGACTGTCTAAAATATGTTTTACCAACATTTCTTGTGGATCACGCACTGAGGTTAAATTATAAGCTTTGTTCCACTTGTTCAATAAATTGACGAAATCAATTAGTTGCTGTTTTTGTTGATCGCTTAGTTGAATATTTGCCTGCATAAGCAATCGATCTAGCTTTGTTTTCATTGATGATTACTTCTCTATGTAAGAATATGCCCCATTCTACTTGAAAGTGCGGTTGTTATTCTATGTCTTTTTTCGTTTTCTCTCCTTTACTATCCAATAGACTATTTCAAATATCTGCTTTCCTTTATTCCTGTACATTTTATTTAATTTATGAAGTTGACATTTAATACAATATTAACAATAATTATGATAATTATTATCATTAAGTTAACTAAAAGGAACCTTAAATGAGAAACCTCAAATTACTTCCTCTCACTACTGCAATAATGGGTGCATTATACGTAGGCAATGCCTCAGCAGAAAATAATGATGTTGAAACACTTGATACAGTCGTTGTTACAACCAATCAAGGTTTAAAAGTGCAAAGCAATGTTGTTACGACTAAACTAAAAGATGAAAGCACTGAAACCGATTTGCGAGGATTATTCAAATACGAACCAGCCATTAGTTTAGGAGGGGGTAACGGCACCTCCCAATTCCTTTATATTCGTGGTATGGGACAAAATTCTATTGATGTCAAAATTGATAATGCCTACTCAGATAGTCAAATTCATTATCACCAAGGGCGTCATATGCTTGATCCTGCCTTAGTAAAAATAGTCTCTGTACAAAAAGGTGCGGGAAGTGCTTCAGCAGGTATCGGGCAAACCAATGGTGCAATCGTTGCGAAAACTTTAGATGCACTAGATTTATTGAAAGAAAGCAATAAAAACATTGGAGCAAAAATAGGTGGAGGCATAAGTACTAACTATGCTCACAACTATAATGCTTCAGTATTTGGTAAGGGTGAAATTTTTGATGCGCTCATAGCTGGTAATCGTGTAAAAGAGAGTGATTATCGAGGCGGTAAAAATTATCAAAGCGGAGCAAATCCAAGTTCAAATCGTGTTCCTAATTCTGCACTTGATAAAATGAGCTATTTAGTAAAATTAGGTGCAACTATTGGTGATCAGCGTTTCGTGTTAAGCCATTTAAATGAACAACACGAAGGTGAACGCACAGTGCGTGAAGAATTCCCTATTGATGAGTCAAATCCTCGTTTAAACGCAGCAAGACAAGCACCTACTAACCGTAAAATGTCTGTCACTAATACTAACTTAGAATGGACAGGTAAAAATTTAGGATTTGCACAAGAAGCAACAGCGAATGTTTATCGTTTAATTCATAGTCGTTGGTCTGCAGATGATAAAGGTAACGGCTATGCTGGCGGTAATCGAAATAGTGGTTCAACGAAAGCAAAAGTGGTGACTCATGGTGCAAATCTTAATTTTGATTCCTCACTTCATGAAAATATATTACTCAAATACGGTATCAATTATCGTCATCAAGAGGTGAAACCTCACGCTAAATTTAGTCCTCAAATTGTTAATCAGGAAAAAACAGACACAGGTATTTATATTGAAGCCATTACAACGCCTATTGACAAAATTATCTTAACAACTGGTTTGCGTTACGATCATTTTAACTTTAAAGCGATGGATGGTAAGAAACGTCATGATGGTGCGTTCAATCCAAGTGTGGGAATTATTTATGAACCTATTGAACACTTAAGCTTAAGTGCAAGCCATAACTATGCCACCCGTAGCCCACGTATGCACGATGCGATTATGTCTCATGGTGGCGGCAGTATTGTTACAATTGGCGATAACACTAAAGCAGAGCAAGCCCGCAATACTGAGATTGGCTTTAATTATAATGACGGTACATTTAGTTTCGATGGGAGCTATTTCTGGCAACATATTAAAGATGCACTAGGTACAACTAACGGGCGTGATAATCATGGCAATGATGCGCAGGAGATAGTCAATGCAGGTAAAATTAAAAATCGTGGTTATGAGTTAAATGCGGGATACCATAATAATGGCTTTACCGCTCGTATCGGTGTTGCACACAGTAAACCTCGTTTCTATTCACAAACGAGATGGGGAACAAATCGTCAGGGACAACCTCAAGAAATTAGCCTGTTAAGTGGTAATCCTGAATATGCTTCTGCAATCGGTAGAACTTGGACTGCTTCTTTAAGCTATCGCTTTGAACAACCAAATTTAGAAATTGGCGTACATCATCGCATTGTAGAAAAAGTCAAAGCATCCGATAATTACTTTATCACAGGCGGAACATTAAAAACCGGCGCAGATAAAGGCAAAGATGGCTATAATGTCACAGACATTACATTAAATTGGAAACCATTCAATAATGATCAAATGAATGTCAATTTTGCAATTGATAATATCGCTAACAAGCTTTATATCGCTCACGGTCAACGTGGGGATCTGCCTGCTCGTGGTCGTGAATACCGCTTAGGTGTCAACTACACATTCTAGTTTCTATTGAGTGGATAATTCCACTTTTACAAACAAAAATGCCTTTACTTACTAAAAGTTAAAGGCATTTTTCTATCCCCAAATTAATTTTCACGAAAGGGCTATTTCGTCATAAAAATAAGCAAAAATTCAACCGCACTTTTTGATTTTACAGTTCCCCTCGCTTCAGCATTCCTTGTTTTTTCAAATTAACTAAGATAATTGAAATTGCCGCCGGGGTAATACCCGAAATCCGGCTTGCCTGCCCGATAGATACCGGACGATGTTGCTCCAATTTGGCACGGACTTCATTAGACAAGCCCGATACTTTGGAATAATCAAATTGTGGTGGAATTGCCGTATTTTCATGACGTTTTTGTTTTTCGATTTCTTCTTCCTGATGTTCAATATAACCTTGATATTTTATGGCGATTTCCACTTGTTCCACCGCTTCTTTATCAGCCATTGCCGGTTGATAAGGGGTTAAGGTGGTTAAAATCTCGTAATTCATTTCAGGGCGGCGTAATAAATCTTCCCCATTGGCCTCACGTACAAGCGGACTGCTTAGCACTTTATTGGCTTCTTCTAAATATTCCGAGCGAGGATGTAACCAAATACTGCGCAAACGTTGACGTTCAAGCTCAATATTTTCCATTTTTTGATTAAAGCGGGCCCAGCGAGCCTCATCAATTAAACCAAACTTATGGGCAATCGGTGTTAAACGAATATCTGCATTATCTTCACGCAGTAATAAGCGATATTCTGCACGAGAAGTAAATACCCGGTAAGGTTCTTTCGTCCCTAGCGTGCAGAGATCATCAACCAACACGCCAATATAGGCCTGATCACGACGTGGGAACCATGCTTCTTTCTCTTGCACATAAAGTCCTGCGTTGATCCCTGCAAGTAATCCTTGTGCGCCCGCCTCTTCATACCCGGTCGTTCCATTAATTTGACCGGCAAAAAACAATCCTGAGATTGCTTTAGTTTCTAAAGTAGGTTTTAGATCACGTGGATCAAAATAATCGTATTCAATGGCATAGCCCGGTTTGATAATTCTGGCATTTTCTAAGCCTTTCATGGAATTAACGATCTTCACTTGAACATCAAACGGAAGACTGGTTGATATACCGTTTGGATAAACTTCATTACTGGTTAATCCTTCCGGTTCTAAATAGATTTGATGAGAATTACGATCCGCAAAGCGCATCACTTTATCTTCAATAGATGGACAATAACGAGGTCCGATCCCCTCGATCACACCGGTGTACATTGGACTACGATCCAAATTATTACGAATGACTTCATGAGTTTGATCATTTGTATGGGTGATATAACAAGGAATTTGTTGTGGATGATCCGAAACAGATCCCATAAATGAAAACACCGGTAATACGGCGTCCCCATGCTGTTTGGTGAGTATATTAAAATTGATCGTACGGGCATCAATACGGGGTGGTGTGCCTGTTTTAAGACGATCAACACGTAAACCGAGATCACGCAAACGTTCTGCAAGAGTCATTGAAGCAGGATCACCTGCTCGTCCCCCTTCATAATTTTTCAAACCAATGTGGAGCTTACCTGCTAAGAAAGTACCGGCAGTTAAAACGACTGATTTCGCGTGGAATTTTAATCCCATTTTAGTCATGACACCGCTAACGCGATCATTTTCGATCAAAATATCGGTCACTTCCTGCTGGAAAATGTCTAAATTAGATTGATTTTCTAATGCAATCCTGACAGCTTGTCGATATAACACACGATCTGCTTGCGCACGAGTTGCACGCACAGCAGGACCTTTACTACTGTTTAGCGTACGAAATTGGATCCCCGCTTTATCCGCGGCATGTGCCATTAATCCACCCATCGCATCAATTTCTTTCACTAAATGACCTTTTCCGATCCCACCAATAGCGGGATTACAAGACATTTGTCCTAAAGTATCGACGTTATGTGTTAATAAAAGGGTTTTTAATCCCATACGGGCAGGTGCTAATGCCGCTTCTGTTCCGGCATGACCACCGCCAATTACTATCACATCGTAAGTTTCAGTATAAAACATTGGTTTTCTCTATTTTATTCGGATCTTAAAATGCGTGCTATTCTACAAAAATTCGATTTTGCTTGAAAGCAAGAAATTTGATCCTAAATGATATGGATAAAAAGATCGAAAATGGTTCTTGTAGTAAATATAAGATCTCTATTTATAGATAAAGATCTTATTATTGTTACTATTAAGATCCTTTTAGATTGTGAATAAGATCTTTTTAGCTTTATAAATGAATAAGTTAGATCTCATTGAAATATGTTGATCAATGGTAAACATCATCAGTATTTATTGTGGATAATTTGCTTAGTTATCCACAGACAAGAAAAAATTAGATATTATTCAGTGATAAAATACAGCTTTTTGACAGGTTTTTCTCTAGTTATCCACAGATAATAAAACGATGATTTTAAGATAATCGTTATTTTCCTTAATACTTAGAGTGTTTGAATAAATTTAGGGAGCCATTCTTCGCTATAGTGTTCAGGATCATCAACATTTAGTACATCAATCTTCAAGGTTTCACAAAGTTTAACCGCACTTTTCTGCGTTAGAATTTTTTCAATATGATTTGTGGCATAACAAAAAGTATCATAATCTGAATTACCTAAACCAACGATGGCAAAACGCAAATATGAAAGATCGAGATCGGATTGCATTATTTGATCGAAAAGTGGGTGTAAATTATCAGGGATTTCACCTGCACCATGGGTAGAAGTGACGATCAACCACAGAGGCTCATTAATCACCTCATCATACTGTGCGCCGTGAAAAAGTGCGGTTAAAAATCCTTGTTTTTTTAAAAAATCTTCCAAATGTTCAGCGACATATTCTGCAGTACCAAGGGTGCTGCCCGAAAGAATACAAATTTTCATAGTTGATATTACCCAAAGAAAAAGGCTTAGAAAACTAAGCCTTTGATATGATTATACATTGTCAAATTTACCAAGTAATGAACGAATATGCTCTTGCCAGTTACGGTGCTCATTTTTTAATTGTTCATTTTCACTTTGTAATGCTTCTATAGTTTGCTGAGATTGACCGTTTTGTTCTTTTAATTCTTCTACTTCAAGTTGAAGTAATTGAATGGTTTCTACCGCTTGCTTAATTTTATCTTCAAGCTGGTTTAAGATTTCTAATGACATAGTGATTTCCTTTTAAAATAACGTCCGAAACGGCTTTATTGTACCCACTTCACTTTTCTTTTTAAAGCCTTCAGTAAAAATTTATTATGCAAACGTTTGCATAGTGTTAGAATAGCACGATTTTTTGCTTGGAATAACAACGGAGATAAAAATGAATCGTGCATTGGCTATTGAATTTTCTCGTGTTACGGAAGCCGCTGCATTAGCGGCTTATACTTGGCTTGGACGTGGTGATAAAAATGCCGCAGATGAGGCGGCAGTGAAAGCAATGCGTTATATGCTGAACCTTATTCATATGGATGGTGAAATTGTTATTGGAGAAGGTGAAATTGATAAAGCCCCTATGCTCTATATCGGTGAAAAAGTCGGTTCCGGTAATGGGGAGCTTGTTTCTGTTGCTGTTGATCCCATTGATGGCACACGCATGACGGCAATGGGACAATCCAATGCCATTTCTGTATTGGCTGCCGGAGGAAAAAGAACTTTCTTAAAAGCACCGGATATGTATATGGAAAAAATTGTGGTAGGGCCGGAAGTCAAAGGAATGATTGATCTCAATTTACCTATTGAGCAAAATCTTCGTCGTACCGCTTCACGTTTAGGAAAATCCTTATCCGATCTAACAGTAATGGTGCTAGCTAAGCCTCGCCACGATGTCATTATTCAACAAATGCATGATTTAGGTGTCCGTGTTATGGCAATTCCGGATGGCGATGTTGCGGCTTCCGTTTTATGCTGTTTACCCGATGCTGAAGTGGATATGGTTTATGGCATTGGCGGGGCGCCTGAAGGTGTTGCTGCCGCAGCGGCTGTTCGAGCATTAGGTGGCGATATGCAAGCACGTTTAGTTCCCCATCATGAGGTGAAAGGTGATACGGAAGAAAATCGAAAAATTGCTGCAGAAGAAATTCAACGTTGTGAAGAATTAGGCGTTAAAGTGAATGAAATATTAAAATTAGAAGATCTTGTTCGTGATGATAATCTGGTGTTTGCTGCCACCGGTATTACCCACGGCGAATTACTTAAAGGAATTTCCCGTCGAGGCAATCTTGCTACCACTGAAACCCTATTAATTAGGGGGAAATCACGCACTATTCGTAAAATTCAATCTACTCATTATTTGGATCGCAAAGATTTCGAAATTTATAATATTTTGAGAAGCTAGTAACAATAAAAGTGCGGTTAAAATTTAATGCGTTTTTGCATTACTCATAACTTTAAAAATAGGGACTGTCTTGAACGACTAAAATTAACTAGCAGTTTAAGTCCCTATTGTTAGTACGCTGTTCACGCTCCATCACACATATACTCAAAATGAGCTTTGAGAAATACCTTTAAACTTCTTTAAATGCAGTTTTGCTTGATGCTAAAAATTATTAATCCTGTTTTAATGTGATTTTGTTTTCGACAAAGTGTATGTTGCGATTAATGCGAAAATGGTTAAATTTTCTCATATTAAGCATATCATACCTTCGATGGAAATCGCTATAAACAATGCTATCAGGCTTCATTGTTTCTCATTTGGATAAACAAAAAATTTATTAATTATCTGGGGTAGCACAAGTTTTTTAATAACTCTCTTCTCAACGTTTATTCTCTTATACTTGTTAATATTGCGTGAAATTTTTTATTGTATTTGGGTAAATAAAAGCATAGTCTTGTTGATGAATTATTCATCAAAAAGGAGATAAAATATGCAAATGCAGTTCAAAAAAATATTATTTGCCGGGTTATTTACTTCTGTAATTAGCCTTTCTCAAGTCAGTTGGGCAAGTAACTCTGGGCTAACCACAAATACCGCCGCACGCTATGACAGCAGTACCGATATTTTCCAACCTATCTATGCGAAAAATGGCATGGTAGCTTCAGAACAGGCTATTGCGACTAAAGTCGGTGTTGAAATACTGAAACAGGGCGGTAATGCGGTAGATGCAGCAGTTGCCGTCGGATTTGCGTTGGCCGTTGTGCTACCAAATGCCGGTAATATCGGCGGCGGAGGTTTTATGGTATTGCATAATGAGAAAACAGGGGAGGATTTAGCCCTTGATTTTAGAGAAACAGCACCATTAAAAGCCTCTCGTGATATGTATTTGGATGCAAACGGGCAAGTTGAAGACGGTAAATCATTGTTTACACATTTTGCTGTCGGCGTACCGGGTACAGTAGCTGGGATGGAGCTGGCTTTAAAAAAATGGGGAACAATGCCTTTGCATAAAGTGTTAGAGCCAGCAATCAAGTTAGCGGAGGAAGGTTTTCCTATCAGCCAAACACTTGCCAACCTACTTGATACGGAGAAAGAAGTGTTAGGTAAATGGCAGAGTAGCCGCAAAATCTTCTTTAAAAACAACCGCACTTTAGCTGCCGGTGAACTGTTAATCCAAAAAGATTTGGCTAATTCTTTAAAACTCATTGCTAAAGAAGGCGCTAAGGCCTTTTATGAGGGAGAAATTGCGGAAAAAATCGTACAAGAAATGAAGCAACATAATGGTTTAATCAGCCTTGAAGATATGCGCAACTATAAAGCGATTGAGCGCCGGCCGATCGTGGGGAATTATCGCGGTTATAAAGTTGTAACTATGCCTCCACCAAGCTCGGGCGGTATCCATTTAGTGCAATTATTTAATATGTTGGAAAATTATCCGCTTGATGAATTCGGTGCAAACAGTGCAAAAACTATTCATTATTTAGCTGAATCAATGAAATTGGCTTATGCGGATCGTTCCGAATATCTTGGTGATCCGGATTTTGTGAAGATTCCCGTATCCGGTTTAACTTCAAAAAATTATGCTAAATCCTTAATTCAAAATATTAGGGAAAATTATGCCCGTCCTGCAACGGAAATTAAGCCCGGTAAACCTCAACCCTATGAAAGTGATCAAACCACGCACTATTCGGTTATGGATAACGCCGGTAATGCCGTTGCCGTTACTTATACACTAAATCTGAATTTTGGTAGCGGTATTGTTGCTGAAGGAACTGGCATTTTACTAAACAATGAAATGGATGATTTTTCTGCTAAACCCGGAGTGGCCAATGCATTCGGCTTAATCGGCGGTGATGCAAATGCAATTGAAGCGAAAAAACGTCCGCTTTCGTCAATGACACCGACTATCGTGCTAAAAGATAATAAACCTTGGCTAGTGACAGGTAGTCCGGGTGGGGCTCGAATTATTACGACGGTTCTACAAAGTATTTCTAATACTATTGACCATAATATGAACCCTGCGGAAGCAATTGTTGCGCCAAGAATTCATCATCAATGGTTACCGGATGAATTACGCATTGAGGAAGGTATTAGCCCCGACACCCTCGCATTACTCACCGCTAAAGGACATAAAATCAAGCTAAAAGCTCCAATGGGACGAGTGCAAATTATTCAAGCGCGCGACGGTGGCTTCTATGGTTATTCCGACCCTCGTAATCCTGATGGAAAAACATTAGGATTCTAATAAATATAAAAATCCCTGCGTGAGTATTTCAGGCAGGGATTTTTGTTATTTCAAAATCAATATCGGTTTGTTCCCATATTTTGCCACTCGTCGGGTATTATTACTTAACCCTTTCGTGTGAGGCTTGCTACTGGCAAGCATAATGATTAAATCTACCGATTTTTCCTCCGCAATTCGATTAATTTCCTCATAAATTGTGCCGTGTGCGACGATGTGTTGCACCTTAGCATTTGCCGGAAAATGTTTGGCGGTAAAATCGTGTAACGCTTTATTCACTTCTGCAATCAGGGATTTATCAAAATTTTTTGGTAGGAAAGCGGAAATAAAGCTATCATCTACCGGCTCAACAATGGTAACGACACGAAATAGTGCATTGGGATGATGTTCAACCAAGCGTAATGCTGTTTCAACTACTTTTTCTGAACCTTTTGGATTGTTCAGATCAATGGCGAGCAGTAATTTGTTATACATAATTTATCCTTTTCATCAGTATGGCGGACATTCTTAATATTAATTGAAACACATT
Source organism: Pasteurella sp. WM03 (assembly GCF_004570945.1). Classification (NCBI taxonomy): domain Bacteria; kingdom Pseudomonadati; phylum Pseudomonadota; class Gammaproteobacteria; order Pasteurellales; family Pasteurellaceae; genus Pasteurella; species Pasteurella sp. WM03. The sequence goes on along the minus strand of NZ_SPPO01000006.1, from coordinate 70,589 downwards.
CAAAAATGACCGAACTTTCTATTAAGATTTTGCTCTTCTTCGTTGATTCCAGCCAACCAAGAAAATTATCATTAATCCCGGAATAAACATCCATTCTTTTTCCAATGAAACAAGTGGTAAAGAAATATCAATAATGGTTTGATCCCAATTTAACCCTGCTTTTGCCGCCGGAGAATCCGTTTCCACCATATCAATCACGACTTTATCAATTTGTTTTCCGTCCACCTCAATTTTTTCCTGTGTATGCAACAGGGTTAAACCGAGATTTTGCAAACGTTGTTCGCCTGTTTCTCCCTGTGGCACGGAAAGTTGTGAGTAAAATTCGATTTGTTTACCGTAAGGATTCATTCCCGATAGTTTGAGCAGTAGATTTTGCCCTACCGGTGTTTTTTCCAGCTCTTGTACTAAATATGACGGCTCAATATGATGAGAAGTCGGTGAAATATACTCCATAAAAAAGCCCGGTCGGAAAATGACAAATGCGCCCAAAATTAATAGTGCCGTTTCCCACCATTTGTTTTTCACAAAGAAATGATTCATCGTTGCTGCGGTAAATGCCAATATAGCCAATGTCGAAACCACCGCGACTAGGGTTCCTTTTACCCAACCGACATCCAGTAACAATAAATCCGTATTAAAAATAAACAAGAAAGGAAGAGTTGCCGTACGCAGGCTATAAAAGAACGCGATCATTCCGGTTTTTATCGGATTTCCGCCCGAAACTGCGGCAGCGGCAAATGAGGCTAATCCAACAGGGGGGGTTACATCCGCCATAATGCCGAAATAGAATACAAATAAATGCACGGCGATGAGTGGCACAATCAACCCGTTTTGTTTACCGACTTCAACGATAACCAATGCCATTAATGAGGAAACAACAATATAGTTAGCGGTTGTCGGCAATCCCATTCCCAAAATCAAACTGAATATGGCGACGAGAATCAGCATTAATAAAATATTGCCCATCGACAACACTTCAATAATGCCGGATAGCTGTACGCCAAATCCGGTTAAAGAAACCACGCCGACGATAATTCCGGCGGTTGCCGTTGCAATGCCGATACCAATCATATTTCTCGCCCCAGTTTCTAATCCGTCGATTAAGGTTTTTGCACCTTCAATGAAAAGCGAGGAGTTAATCGGTTGCTTACGGAAATAATGTAGCAGCGGTTTTTGTGTGAGTAAAATCACCGCAAGCGCCATTGTTCCCCAGAATGCGGAAAGCCCCGGCGATAACATTTCCACCATTAAACACCAAATTAATACCACGACGGGAATGAGAAAATGCAGCCCTGCATTCACCGTCGGTTTGGCTGATGGCAGTGCGACCATCGGTGCATTAGGATCATCGACTTCCAAATCAGGAAATGTTGCGACTCGGCGGATAAGTAATAAATAAACCGCTGTAAGCAATACGCAAACAATAAGGAAAGCGTAATTCGGCGCAACGGTTTTAATCCACCCTAAACCAAAATGAACCACGCCGGTTAAGCCAATGACAACTAAAAGTGCGGTCAATATTTTTAATAAAACGATTAAAATCGGATTAGGTGGATCGGTTCTCGGTAAACCTTGTAAATTCATTTTTAAGGCTTCCAAATGAACGATATAAACCAAGGCTATATATGAAATTAATGCCGGTAACGCCGCGTGGGTGATTAATTGGCTATACGGCATATTCACATATTCAATCATCAAAAAGGCGGCAGCACCCATAACCGGTGGCATAATCTGCCCATTTACGGAGGAGGCGACTTCAACCGCGCCTGCTTTTTCGGCGGAAAAGCCGACCCGCTTCATCATCGGAATAGTAAATGTCCCCGTCGTTACCACATTGGCAATAGATGAACCGGAAATTAATCCGGTTAAGCCTGAGGATACGACAGCTGCTTTCGCCGGGCCACCGCGTAAATGCCCTAAATAGGCAAAGGCGGTTTTTATAAAATAGTTGCCCGCACCAGCTTTATCCAGTAACGCACCGAATAAGACAAATAAAAACACATATTTCGTGGAAACGCCCAATGCCACGCCAAATACGCCCTCTGTGGTTACCCATTGCTGATTGACTATTTGAGAAAGTGAGCCTGAACGGTGGCTGATAATCCAATCTGTCGGTAAAAATTGTCCGAAATAGTTATACAGTAAAAAGACGGAAGCGATAATAACCAAAGGTAATCCCAAACTACGCCGACAAGCCTCCAGTAGCAAAATAATCCCTAAACAGCCGGCGATAATATCCGATGTATTGGGTGCGCCGAAACGGGTAACTAATCCCTCGTAAAAGAAAATATAATATGCCCCTAAAAATGCGCCTAAAACGGCAAACAACCAATCTTGATAAGGAACACGGTGTTTTGGAGAAGCGGCAAACGCCGGAAATGCCAAGTAAGCCAGAAATAGAGCAAAAGCTAAGTGAATGGAACGCGCTTTGGTATCATCAACTACCACATTCCATTCCCAACCCCAACTGCGGATCACTTCTTGCAACCAAAATGGAAATGGCGAGGTGTAATAAAGCTGGAAGATTGACCACAAAATAGCCGTAACAATAATTAAATTTTTGGTTAAGCCTTTTGGATTTCGTCCTCCCGCATCATTAGATGCAACCATATCTTGCAGATCGTCATAATCCGATTTTTCAGATTTTACCGACATAAAACCTCCGAAAATAAATATTACCGATTAAAACAGGAAAGGCAGGATAACACCAGCCTAAATTTAATATGCTCGGCTATTTTAACCAGCCTTTTTCTTTGTAATAACGTACTGCGCCTTCATGTAATGGTGCGGATAGCGCATTTTTGATCATATCTTCCTGTTTTAAATGAGCAAATGCCGGATGGAGACGTTTAAAGCGATCAAAATTGTCAAAAACGGCTTTAACAATGGCATAAACACTGTCCGCATCCACATCGGAGGAGGTCACTAAAGTTGCATACACCCCAAAGGTATCCACCGGATTATCCGTGCCTTTATACAAACCGCCCGGAATGGTTGCTTTCGCATAATACGGATTATCAGCAACCAATTTGTCAATTTCCGTACCGGTAATCGGCACTAAATGTGCATTGCACGAAGCCGCCGCTTCTTTTAACGCCCCATTCGGATGACCGACATTATAAGTAATCGCGTCTAAATTGTTATCACACATTACCGATGCCATTTCTGCCGGTTTTAATTCTGACGCGACTTTAAATTCTTTATCCGTCCAACCTTTCGCGGCTAAAATCACATTCATTGTTGCCCGCGTACCGGAACCCGGATCGCCCACATTGACACGTTTGCCTTTTAAATCATCAAATTGTTGAATCCCCGAATCGTCGCGGGCCATTAGCGTAAAAGGTTCAGGGTGAATAGAAAAAACAGCACGTAATTTATCATTTTTCTTGCCGGCAAATGAACTTGTGCCGTTATAAGCGTGATATTGCCAATCGGATTGGGCGATCCCCATTTCCATTTGATTTGCCGCAATCGCATTCAAATTGGCAACAGACGCACCGGTAGAAGGGGCATTACACTTAATTTGGGTTTTTGCCGTATCTCGGTTTACTAATTGGCAGATTGATTGACCCACCACATAATAAACACCGGTTTGTCCACCTGTACCGATGGTGACAAATTTTTCTGCGGCTTGAGCAGAGAATGTGCCCATTGCTAATAATGCAGCAAGAGAAAGAGTGGAATATTTTTTCATTGTAAAGCCCTCTTATCGTGGATTGTAGAAAATTTAGTAAGATGTTGTGTTATTTTTATTCAATAACCCTGACAACATATACTTGTGCACCAATATGCGCAATCGTTTTCTTTCAAAAATATGAGGTATTTCACATTTTTTTAACATGAAAAATACAATTTATCTCTAAAAGTTCATTTCTATTAGAGAAAAAAGCTATTGGTCATGCCGTTACAGTCCACCTTACCGGTATTTTTATCTTATTTATAGAAATCACCACACCTGCTATTGAAACCTATGATCTATGCCCAAATCGGTTATTTAGTGATTCTTTTGCACGAAAGTTTAGCTATACAATTTGTTAGATCCTTAGATGAAAAATTCTTGCTCCTGAGTTTAATAAATTAGCATAGCAAGGATTGTTATTTGAAAAATTGGAGAAATGAATAGTGAATCAAAAAGTTATTATGAGATTTTATAATAGTGGATATGAGCTTAGATTGTGATAATAGCAGCCTGTTCATTCTTGTTGGTCAGTCTGTGAAACCTGTCATGTAGGTAAAGAGAGCTATTTTCATCCGTTTGAACAAACTTCAGAACCCGATTAGGTTTTATTCATTAAATTAGTATAACTGATAGCCAGTTACAAAGGGACTGACCCGCAAATTTCCTACATCACTCAGCTGTACATGAAAGGCATAAAATGGAGTGTGCAAAAAGTCGGGGAAGAAGAAAGTAAACCGACTTGGCTGACACGGTTCAGGATCGCGAAGAAACCATTTGCGAAGCCGTCGATCTAACCTATCACCTCATTGTTTTATTGGCAGATGTGATTGGTAAATTGAAAGAATATCATACGGGATAATTTTCACCTCAAGGAACAGATTTTTAGAATAATTGCCTTTTTGGTTATTATTCGCTAATTAGCCCATTTTTTGCTATAATCCCGCCCAATTTTCATTTACAAAATAGAGATTAATTATGTCAGAAACGACCACAACCGATAACTATGGTGCATCCAGCATTAAAGTATTAAAAGGGCTTGATGCCGTCCGTAAACGCCCAGGGATGTATATTGGTGATACCGATGATGGCACGGGATTACATCATATGGTATTTGAAGTGGTGGATAATGCGATTGATGAAGCATTGGCAGGTCATTGTTCTGACATTATTGTCACTATTCACGATGATAACTCCGTTTCTGTTCAAGATGATGGGCGTGGTATTCCGGTGGATATTCACCCTGAAGAAGGGGTTTCAGCAGCGGAAGTGATTATGACAGTGCTTCACGCAGGCGGTAAATTCGACGATAACTCTTATAAAGTATCAGGTGGTTTGCACGGCGTGGGGGTATCGGTCGTTAATGCGCTTTCTGACAAATTACAGCTTACTATTCGCCGTCAAGGTCATGTGCATGAACAGTTCTATCATTTAGGTGAACCGCAAGCGCCATTAGCCGTGATTGGTGATACTGATGTCAGTGGTACGACCGTGCGTTTCTGGCCAAGTCCGGATATTTTTGCCATCACAACCTTTGATTACAAAATTCTGGCAAAACGTTTACGTGAGCTTTCATTTTTGAATTCTGGCGTATCCATTCGTTTGGTCGATAAACGTGATGGTACGGAAGATCATTTCCACTACGAAGGTGGAATTCAAGCCTTTGTTGAATATTTAAACAAAAATAAAAACCCGATTCATCCAAAACCTTTTTACTTCACTGCAGAAAAAGACGGCATTGGTGTGGAAGTAGCGTTACAATGGAACGATGGTGTGAATGAAAACGTCTATTGTTTTACCAATAATATTCCACAACGTGATGGTGGTACGCACTTAGCCGGTTTCCGTGGCGCATTAACCCGTAGCCTGAACAGCTATATGGAAAATGAAGGTTTATTGAAAAAAGAAAAAGTTGCAACTTCAGGCGATGATGCTCGTGAAGGTTTAGTGGCGATTATTTCTGTGAAAGTGCCTGACCCAAAATTTTCTTCGCAAACGAAAGATAAATTAGTTTCTTCTGAAGTGAAGAGTGCAGTGGAATCGGCAATGAATGAGAAAATGCAGGAATACTTATTGGAAAACCCTGCAGATGCGAAAATCATTGTTAATCAAATTATTATGGCGGCACGGGCTCGTGAAGCAGCACGTAAAGCCCGTGAGATGACACGCCGTAAAGGGGCATTAGATATTGCCGGACTACCGGGTAAACTTGCGGATTGCCAAGAAAAAGACCCTGCGCTTTCAGAACTTTACTTAGTGGAGGGGGATTCCGCAGGCGGTTCGGCGAAAGTAGGGCGTGATCGTAAGACTCAAGCCATTTTGCCATTAAAAGGGAAAATTCTAAACGTTGAAAAAGCCCGTTTTGACAAAATGCTTTCTTCTCAAGAAGTAGGAACGTTAATTACTGCATTGGGTTGTGGTATCGGGCGTGATGAATATAACCCGGATAAATTGCGTTACCACCATATCATTATTATGACTGATGCGGATGTGGATGGCTCACATATTCGCACCCTTTTACTCACTTTTTTCTATCGCCAAATGCCGGAGCTTATTGAACGTGGTTATGTGTATATTGCCCAGCCACCCCTTTATAAAGTGAAAAAAGGCAAACAAGAGCGTTACATTAAAGATGCAGAGGAAATGGAGCAATATGAACTAACCCTTGCGCTTGATGGTGCAGCGTTGCATATCAGTGAAAACGCGCCGGCAATGAATAGCCTTGTTTTTGAAAAATTGGTGGCGGAATATAACAGCGTACAAAAATTAATTGTGCGTTTAAGTCGTCATTATCCAACGCCATTATTACAAGGATTAATTTATCAAGTTCCGCTTACTATTGAGATGATGCGTAACGAAAGTGCGGTTGAAAATTGGGGTAAATCTTTTATTCAACAACTGGAAGAAAAAGAAACCGAAGCTCATCAATATACGATGCGTACCCAATTTAATGCTGAACGTCAGATTTATGAAGCCATCATTACTGTTCGTAAACACGGTATAGATAACGATTACTTTATTAACTTTGATTTTGTGAGCGGTAATGAATATGCAAAAATTGTTTCACTCAATAATCAATTAAATGGCTTGTTAGAGGACGGAGCCTATGTTGCTCGTGGTGAAAAAGTACAGCCGGTACGCACCTTTGAACAAGCGGTAGAATGGTTAGTGAAAGAATCTCGCAAAGGTTTGGAAGTGCAACGCTACAAAGGATTAGGTGAAATGAACGCTGATCAGCTTTGGGAAACCACGATGGATCCAAATGCCCGCCGTATGCTGAAAGTATCTATTAAAGATGCTGTTGCAGCAGATCAACTTTTCACCACCTTAATGGGCGATGAAGTGGAGCCACGCCGTGAGTTCATTGAATTAAATGCATTAAGAGCAAATCTTGATATTTAATCAAAAAAACAGGAAAAAAATGACCGCACTTTTATTCTTATAGGGTGCGGTTTTTTTTGATAAAGATCACAAAATGAAAATTATTCTCAATTAAATCTATTTTTATTTAATTTCATTCTTTATAATCATTCTCATTTAAATAATGATGAGAAAATGATGATGAGAAAACATAAGCTATTGTTTATTAGTATGTCTTTACTAAGCGCTAATTTATCAAATGCGGAAGAGATATTAGATGAAATTAGAGTTCAAGATGAACTGGTTTCAACCCGTCAAACCCAATCCTCAGTAATTCACAAAAATACAGAAACTATTCAAAAAGAGTTGATTCGCGATACTCGAGATTTAGTTCGTTATACCTCCGATGTTGGTATTAGTGATAACGGTCGTTTTTTGAAAGGTTTTTCTATTCGAGGTGTTGAAGGGAACCGAGTTGGCATAAGCATTGATGGTATTAATTTACCGGATAGCGAAGAAAATTCTTTATATGCCCGTTATGGCAACTTTAATAGTTCACGTTTATCGATTGATTCCGAATTAGTTCGTGAGATCGATATTGTGAGAGGTGCGGATGCGTTTAACTCAGGAAGCGGTGCGTTGGGTGGCGTTGTGGCTTATCGTACACTTGAAGCAATTGATATAGTTAAGCCCGGCAAAAAATTTGGTGCGCTATTACGTGGTGGCTATGCCGGAAAAAATAGTGAATGGGTTCGTACTTTTGGCATAGGTTATGTTGGTGATAAGTTTGATGCATTACTTATGTATTCCCAACGTACGGGTCATGAAATGAAAAGTAATGGTGATGGGGATTTATATTACAGTAGTGAAAGTCAGCACCCCGATCCGTCAACACATCGTTTTCATAGTTATTTAGCGAAATTAGGTTATCAGATTAATGATCATCATCGGATTGCTTTTGCGATAAATGGTCAAAAAGGAAACCGTTATACGGATGAACGTAGTTATACGCTTTATGGCGGCGCTTGGCGCGAAGCGGATGATCAAAATAAACGCTACAATATTAATCTGAATTATACCTATGCTCCCGAATCAAATTGGTTGGCTTTTGCGAAACTGGATTTGGATTATCAAAAAACGGATCTTGCAGCAGTTAATTATAAAGGTGGTTCTAACTGGTTAACGAAAGAAAAAGAACTTGATGAAATTTTTGACAGAAGAATGAAAACCGAGTTTAAACGTGCAAATCTAGAATTTGAAAGTCTATCGTTTAATTTATTGGGAGAGCATACGCTCACGTTAAAAAGTTATATCAGTGAACGTGAATTTAAAAATATTAACCACGATAGAATCGGCATTGGGAAAAATTATGAAAGCGATGATTGGTACACGATTCAACGTCCGGTTAAAACAACAATGTATGGCGTTTCTTTAAAAGATCACATTGTATGGAATCCTATTTTTTCTGCTGATTTAGGTATTCGTTATGACTATGCCAAATTAAAACCTAAAGCCCTTAATGCACAATGTTCTAAAGCTTGCTTGGAAGGTGGAGAACTAAACCCAAGTAGTTTTGCTAATTGGAGCGGTTTTATTGGATTAAATGCTCAGGTTACGGAAATATGGAAACTAGGTTATCAGCTCTCCACCGGTTATCGTATTCCAACGGCATCGGAAATGTATTTCACTTTTCAAAATGCTTATGGTTCTTGGCGGGCAAATCCGGATTTAAAATCAGAACGTAGCGTTAGCCATACCATTTTTGCGCAATCCCGTAGTGATGTGGGATTATTTGATATCAGTGTTTATCAGTCCCGCTATCACAATTTCCTATTTGAACAAGAGAGTGTTATTACCTCTTATTCTTATGGGAAAAAATTTCAGAGTTTGGAACAACAAATGGTTAATGTTGATCGTGCGCGAGTGAGTGGCATTGAAATAAAAACCCACTTAAATTTAGATCAAGTTGCTTCATTTATTCCAAAAGGATTTAAATTTTATGGTTCATTAGGTTATAGCAAAGGTAAACTTTCAAACGGAACCGATTTACTCTCTATCCAACCAATAAAAACCGTATTTGGGTTAGATTATGAAGATCCGAACGGGAAATGGGGAATCTTTAGCCGTTTCACTTATTTAGGCGGTAAAAAAGCAAAAGAGGCAAAAACGATTCAAAATAATCGATATTGTGTTCGAGAAGAATTTGATTATTGGTTCGGCACTTCTATCTGTAAAGAGCATGATTTTAAACAAGAAATTGTGACTTACAAATATCTCAATAAATCCGCTTTTATTACCGATTTATTCGGTTATTACAACCCAACGGATAGCATTACGTTGCGTGCGGGCGTTTATAACCTATTTAATAAAAAATACCACACTTGGGATGCGTTACGGGGAATTAATGCGCATAGCACAACAAATGCCGTTGACCGTGAGGGGCATGGGCTTCAACGTTTCTACGCACCGGGCAGAAACTTTGCCGCTTCCGTTGAGATTCGTTTCTAGTATTTTTTAAATCGTTATACCGAAAGTACGCATTTTGTTAGGCGTACTTATTTTCGTTTTAGGAGTAATCGTTATGATGATAGATAAACGTCTGATTAATACTGTGGCGGAGAGTAAAAAATGGATTGCAGTTACCGTACTTTGGAACTGGCTTGCTTTAGTCGGCGGTATTGTCACGGCGGTAGTATTTTCATATATCTTACAAGCCTCATTGTTAGGCGATCTTCGCATACCAAGTGCGGTTGGTTTGGGCGCAATTTTGCTGGCTGCACTGGCTCTGCGGGTATTTGCCGGTAAAAAATCCGTACAGGCATCTTATTTTGCCAGCACAAGGGTGAAGCATGAATTACGCAGTTTGATTTATCGTAAATTGGCGGGAATGCCGCTTAATCAAGTTAATCAACAATCTACTTCGAGTATTATTCAGGTTGCCTCAGAAGGTGTGGAGCAATTAGAAATCTATTTTGGGCGTTATTTACCCCAGTTATTTTATAGCTTGCTTGCCCCCCTCACCTTATTCTTTTTCTTGGTCTTTTTTAATGCACCGACTGCGTTAATTTTGTTGGTATGCGTACCGCTTATCCCAATGTCTATTATTGCTGTGAATAAAATCGCCAAAAAGCTCTTGGCGAAATATTGGGCGATCTATGTCGGGCTGGGAAGTAGTTTTTTAGATAATTTACAGGGTTTGATTACACTAAAAATCTATCAAGATGACGGCTATAAAGCCAAACAAATGGATGCGGAAGCGGAACAATTTCGCACTATCACAATGAAAGTGTTGACAATGCAGCTCAATTCCGTTTCATTAATGGATTTACTCGCCTATGGTGGCGCAGCAGTCGGGATTTTAACCGCACTTTTGCAATATCAAGACAATCAAATTAGTATTTTGGGGGTGATTTTATTTATTTTGCTCGCCTCTGAATTTTTTATTCCCTTGCGTTTATTGGGTTCTTTTTTCCATGTGGCAATGAACGGTAAAGCCGCGTCCGATAAGATTTTTACTTTGCTTGATACGCCGGTAGAAATACAAAAAAGTGCGGTCGGTTTTGCTGCAAAAAATAATGTGCAAGTAGAAATACAGGATTTACATTTTGCCTATTCCGAGGAAAAACCAGCGATTCAAGGTTTGAATTTAACGATTCCGGCAAATCAACTCACGGTTTTTGTCGGTAAAAGCGGTTGTGGAAAATCCACACTGGTATCGTTATTAATGGGATTTTACAAACCGCAGAAAGGTGAGATTTTATTTAATGGGCAAAATGTCGTTGAAATTAACCGCACTTCCTTTTACGAAAAGGTTTCACTGGTTAGCCATAGCAGCTATGTGTTTAAAGGTTCTTTGCGTGAAAATATGCAAATGGCAAAAACCGATGCCTCCGATGAACAAATTTACCAATGTTTGGAACAAGTCAATTTAGCCGACTTTGTGCGTGAAAATGGCGGTTTGGATATGCCTTTATTAAGCCGGGGGGCAAATTTATCCGGCGGTCAAATTCAGCGTTTAGCCTTGGCTAGAGCGTTGTTGCATAATGCGAATTTTTATATTTTTGACGAAGCCACCAGTAATATTGATGTAGAAAGCGAAGAAGTGATCTTGAAATTTATCCGACAATTTAAACAACACAAAACTATTGTGATGATTTCTCATCGCCTTGCTAACGCGGTGAATGCAGATAATATTTATGTGTTGGATAAAGGCAGATTGATTGAACAAGGGACTCACACCGAATTAATGGCAGAAAGTGGCGCCTATGCGGAAATGTTCGAACAACAAAAATCTTTAGAGCAAATTAGTGAGGTGGCAAATGCGTAAAAACGGATTTTTAGTGATGTGGCAATTACTCCGCTTGGTCAAACCGCTTGCCCATATTATGCTGTTTACCATTACGATGGGAACGCTCGGCTTTCTAAGTGCGATTTTTATTATGGTGCTGGGTGCAATGGGGTTGGTTCATTTACTTGGTTTTAATGGGCATTTAAATTTAACCCAAATTCTGACCGCACTTATCACACTTGCTGTTGCCCGTGGCATATTACGTTATTTAGAACAAATGTCCGGTCATTATATTGCCTTTAAATTACTGGCATTATTACGTGATAAAGTCTTTTCCGCTTTACGCCGTCTGGCATTTGTTAAATTGCAAGATAAACAAGCAGGTCAGCTTGTATCTTTAGTCACAAATGATATTGAGCTGCTTGAAGTATTCTACGCTCACACCATTGCACCGATTATGATTGCCTTCTTTACTTCTGCTATTTTAGTGGCGGTCTTTGCTCATTTTTCCCTATGGTTTGCCTTAATAGCGCTTGCTGCATATCTTTGTATTGGCGTGGTTTTACCGATCATCACGACTAAATTAGCCCGTGAAGACGGCAGACAATATCGCGAACTTGTGGGGGAAATGAATGATTTTTTCCTCGATAGCATTCGTGGCATGAAAGAAATTCAGCTTTTCGGTTATGAGCAGAATCGTTTAGAGGAAATCCAACAGCGTAGCCAAGCCATTGATAAGGTTTTTCGTAAAATTAAAGATCAAGAAAGCAAAGTACGAATTTATACAGAAATAGCTGTGTCTGCCTTCAATATCATCATTCTATTTACCGGCGTGATTTTGTTCTATTTAGAGGAAATCAATTTTGCCAATTTTTTGATAGGCACGATTTTATTAATGTCGAGTTACGGCCCGGTTATTGCCTTGAGTAATCTTTCCAGTAATTTATTGCAAACTTTGGCATCCGGTGAGCGGGTATTGAGTTTGTTGGCGGAACAGCCCGTATTAAAAGAGGTAGAAAGTGCGGTCAATTTAGACAATGTTTCTGAAATTCGCGTAGAAAACCTGAGTTTTACTTATGGTGACGAACCAATTCTCTCGGACATTAATTTGCAGTTACAGAAAGGACACATTTTAGGTATTCATGGCAGAAGCGGTAGCGGAAAAAGCACGTTATTAAAGCTTTTAATGCGTTTTTACGATCCGCAACAAGGAAAAATTTGCATTAACGGTACATCGCTTGGTGATATTAATACGGCGAGCCTGCGTGACAATATGGCGTATATAACCCAACAAACCTATATTTTTAATGACACGATTGAAGAAAATATTCGCCTTGCGCACCGTTCTGCGACGCAAGACCAAATTATTGAAGCCGCTAAACAGGCATCAATTCACGATTTCATTATGAGCTTACCGGCAGGTTATCAAACTAAAATGACGGAATTGGGCGGCAATCTTTCCGATGGGGAAAAACAACGCATTGGCATTGCCCGTGCTTTCTTACATAATGCCCCGATCATTTTGCTGGATGAGCCGACGAGTAATCTGGATAGTTTAAACGAAGCGATTATTTTACAATCATTGCGCAACGTTAAGGCGGATAAACTGATTATTCTTGTCAGCCATCGCCAATCCACAATGGCAATTTGCGATCAGGTTATTAGAATAGAAAGCGGGCGGATGTCGTAAAAAAAGTGCGGTTGAAAATGACCGCACTTTTTTGTTGTAACATTAACCTTGAAAGTGAGGCAGATAATTAAACATCACTAAAAAATGGGCGATGGCAACAAATATACCGAATAAAGCCGTGAAAATAATTAACCCGTTCCCTCCGCCAACACGAAATCCCGCCGTATGGTGGTGTTTTCTTGATTTGTAAACCAAAAGTGCCGGAATAATGCAAGTCCAAATCGTTGCTACCGCACCGGCATAACCAATGGCTTTCAAGAAGCCCAATGGAAATAGGATCGACATAATGAGGGGTGGAAAGAAGGTCGCAATCCAAGATTTTGTGCGCCCGCTTTTGCTGTTATCAAATTTAAAGAAATCGGCAAGATAATCAAATACGCCTAATCCTACGCCAATAAAGGAAGATAAAATGGCAGCGATGGAAAACGCATTGATCATTTGTTTAACCGTATTTGATTCAATAACATTACCGAGGGTATTCAGTAATACATCTAAATTTCCGCCACTCTCCAGAATCGGCGCAAATTGATTGCGCGGAAGATTGCCAAAAATAACAAAAACCCAAATGAGATAAAGTGTTAGGGCAATCCCTGTTCCTCCTAAAATGGCATATTTTGCTTTCCGTTCTTCGCCATAATATGCCCGCATACTACAAACGGAGTGATGATAACCAAAGGAAGTTAAGGCAACCGGAAACATCCCAATCGCATATTTTGCATAATCGCCTTCTTTTCCGCTAATATCAAAAAGATTATCCAAAGAAATATTGACGGCTAACCCAGAGATACTAATAACAAAAGTGAGCCCCATAAAGACAATCAGCAAGACGGAAATGCGATCTACAATACGGGTGGAATGCCAGACAAAATACGAAAAGATTAATACGAATACGGTCGAACAAATGGCTAATCCGAAAGAACCTAAGTTAATCCATGGTTTAATTAAGTTTTCTATGATGCCGCCGGAGGCGGTGGTATAAGCATAAAGTAAGATCCCTCCTACGAAATAGACGGCAAGATTATTAATCGCATTAATGGTGGAACCCAACATATCTTTCGTGACGGTACTAAATGACGCTCTTAAATCATAGGTGGAGTAGGCTTCAAGCAATAACCAGCCAGATAATGTCATGAGTATCATCGTTAAACAAATTGCGACAGCAGACCATATTGTCCATGCGCCTGCACCCGAGGTCGGTAATCCAAGCATTCCGGCACCCACGCAAACGCTGGCAATAATACAGGAACCACCGAAAATGGAAGGTTGTTTTTTCATATTGAATCCTTATCAATAACAATGTATTGAAATAAGTCTTTGATAAAAAATGCAGCTCAAAATGAACTGCATTTTCTAGAATAATTTTTTATGATTCCACTTCTTTCAATCGTGCGGTGAAATGACGTAAAACTTTCGGCTCATAAGTAAAGGTTAATCCTTTAATATTTGCCGCGTTTTCTTTCACTTTTTGGAAGGCTTCAATAATGAAATCCATGTGGGTTTGGGTGTAGGTCGCACGCGGAATGGTAAGGCGTAATAACTCGGCAGGACAAGGTAATTGTTCACCTGTTTTTGGGTCACGCCCTAATAAAAATGAACCAATTTCGACCGCTCTTATACCGGCAACTTTATAAAGTTCACAAGAAAGGGCTTGAGCAGGGAATTGTTCCGGCGGAATATGCGGTAATAATTTACCGGCATCCACGAAAGCGGCATGTCCGCCGGGTTGTTGGCAGGCTACACCAATGCGTTCAAGCCCTGCAACCAAATATTCAATTTGTGCGATGCGATAAGCTAACCATTCTTGGCGCATTCCGTCACGTAAACCGATTGCCAAACGTTCCATTGCTCCGCCTTCTAAACCGCCATAAGTCGGGAAACCTTCTTGTGCAACGCAAAGGGTTCGACATTCATGATAAACCTCTTCCATTGATTGATCTTTGAAGGCTAAAATACCCCCCATTGGCACCATGGCATCTTTTTTGGCAGACATTGCCAAACAATCGGCATAGCGATAGCTTTCGTAAGTGATTTGTTCGATTGTCCAATCTTTATAAGCGTCTTCACGTTGCTGAATAAAATAGGCATTTTCAGCGAATCGGGCGGAATCCATAATTACCGGAATATCGTATTTCCGTGCAATTTCATACATACCTTTTAAATTAGCGATGGAAACAGGTTGTCCCCCGGCGGAGT
This sequence comes from Pasteurella sp. WM03, assembly GCF_004570945.1. Taxonomy (NCBI): domain Bacteria; kingdom Pseudomonadati; phylum Pseudomonadota; class Gammaproteobacteria; order Pasteurellales; family Pasteurellaceae; genus Pasteurella; species Pasteurella sp. WM03. The sequence continues at coordinate 55,382 of NZ_SPPO01000006.1, read as the reverse complement.
TACAAGTGATGGTACAAACGATATAAGGCACATTATTCGCACCGACTTCTTGAATGCCTTGTTCCAATTTTTCTAAATCAAAATTACCTTTGAACGGATATTTTACTGAAGTATCAAAGGCTTCTTTGATATACACATTACGCACTGTTGCGCCGTTAATTTGGCTATGACCTTGTGTGGTATCAAAGAAATAGTTGGAAAACACCACCATTTTGCGGCGATCTAAGCCTTTTTCACGCTCACGTTTGGCAATTAATACGGGAATATAAATTTGTTCCGCCCCACGACCTTGGTGGGTCGGAATGGTGTATTCATAGCCAAAAATTTCTTTCACGGCATTTGCTAACGCATAATAACTACGGCTGCCACTGTAAGCTTCATCACCACGCAACATGGCAGCCTGCATATCTTGTGTCACCGCACCGGTACCACTATCGGTTAAAAGATCAATGAAAACATCTTTACTATCTAATAAAAACGGGTTCATTCCGGATTTTAATATTGCCTCTTCACGGTATTCTCGGGTGGTTCTTTTCACCGGTTCAATAACACGAATGCGGAAAGGTTCGGGTAAATGTTTAAAATTTTCCATAGCAAAATCCTCAAAAATTAATTTGATTAAGTTAAGTAAAAATTATTTTCTAAAATGAAAATAGAATGGTAGTAAATAGAAAAAGAAAGGATGGCGGACTATGGAAAATAGAAGGATAATCTTGGATCGATAAGCACCCAAGTTTGGTTCGGTGAAAGCAAGTTAAGCATATTAAAATCCTTTGTAAGAAAATAGAAACTTAATACTACTAACGACTTACTTCTGACTGCGAAGTTAGATCAGAATAATACAAAAATAAAATCTGTCATCTGTTATTTTCTTAATTTGTGAAGCTTGTCACATAATACTTGTCACGAAAAATTTTAAATGGTTTCAGTTTTATCCTCTATATTTTTTAATAGACTTCCGTAATTTTAGGGTTGGGCTTAGGGTTAGTGTTTGGTAAGGCTCCTTTGGGTTTTTTATCCGTTGGAGCAATAGTTCTACGGCAAGTTTTCCTAATTCGGCTTTGGGTTGACTGATGGTTGAAAGAGGAGGGAAAAGATATTGAGAAAGTTCAATATCATCATAACCAATGACGGAAATATCCTGTGGAATGTTTAAACCTTGTTGCTGAATGATGTAGTATGCTCCCATAGCAATGGTATCGCTACAACAAAACACTGCAGTTGGGCGGTGTGGTGTAGCGAGTAATTTTTGCATTCCTATACTTCCCCCTTCAAAATCAAAATGGCTTTCAATGATCCAATCATCATTCAGTGGGATTTCGGCTTCCGACAAGGCTTTTTTGTACCCTTCTAAACGGTTTTTCGCCACTGATTTTTTAAGATTGCCTGTAATAATGCCAATGTCTTTATGTCCGGCTTCAATTAATGTTTTTGTTGCCAAATAGCCACCAAGTATTGAGTTTTCAAGGATTTTATCGGCATTAAGCTCTTTGAACCACCAATCCATAATCACTAAAGGTACAGAAATCGTTAGTTCCGTATCCGCATTAAAACGGCTGTCGCCACACATCAATAATAAACCGTCCACCTGTTTATGAAGTAATGTCCGTAAATTTTGTTGTAATCGTCCGGCATCGCCCCCAGTGGTGGCAATAATGAGATTGTATTGATGTTGTTGGCAATATTGTTCTACGCCTGCCATGACTTCGGCAAAGAAAGGATTATTGGTTGCAGTAACAAGCAACCCGATGGTTTTGGTTTCGCGTACTTTCAGGCTACGTGCCACGGCAGATGGGGTGTAATTCAGTTCCGCTACCACGCTCATCACTTTTTCTCGAATTTCATCACTGACAAATCGAGAACCGTTAATAACATGAGAAACCGTCGAAGTCGAAACCTTTGCCAATCGGGCAATATCTTTCATCGTTGCCATAAAAACACCCGTATTTTTAACCGCACTTTTAGTTGTTCGTGAGAAATTCTAAGGTTTCTTGACGGCTTGGAATAGAGGGTTGTGCGCCTTTGCGTGTTACGCTAATCGCCGCCGCGGCTTGTCCGAAACGAATCGCTTCATCAAGGGATTGCCCTTCCAATAAAGCGGTAATGAAACCACCGTTGAAGGTATCGCCCGCCGCCGTGGTATCCACCGCTTGCACGGAAAAACCTTTGATAATGCGATGTTCTCCCTCTCTGCTGATAAATACGCCTTTTTCGCCGAGAGTAATCATCACACAGCTTATCCCTTTTTGATGAAAAACTTCCGCAGATTTGACCGCACTTTGTTCATCCGTTACGCGTACGCCGGTCAAGATTTCCGCTTCAGTTTCATTTGGCGTGATAATGTCGATTAAGCCCAATAAGTGATCGGATAACGGTTGGGCAGGTGCAGGGTTTAACACCACTTGTACGTTATGTTTTTTCGCGATTTGTGCGGCAAGTTCTACACCGGAAATCGGGGTTTCCAATTGCATCAGTAAACAATCTGATTGGGCAATCCGTTCTTCAGCGTTACATACGATTTGTTCGTCTAAAAACGCATTTGCACCAGGGGCTAACACAATGCTGTTTTCGCCAGTTTGAGCCACTTGAATAAACGCCATTCCAGTCATTTCTTGCGAAACCGTATTGATATGGGCGGTATCAATGCCGTCCTGCGTAAAAGCATTTTTCATTGATGTACCTATACCATCGTTTCCAATGCAACCAATAAATGCCACGTTAGCCCCCAAACGTGCTGCTGCAACGGCTTGATTTGCCCCTTTACCACCGTAGGCGATGTGATAATTTTTTCCGGTGAGGGTTTCCCCCGGTTTGGCGAAATAAGGCACGGATATGACATGATCGGCATTTATACTGCCAAGAACGGTAAGTTTTTTATTCATGTTGAAACCCTTATTGATTGTTGTAAATTTACTGCCACAAAGGTTTGTGGCAGTTATTGTATGTGATGACGTAATTATTCACTAATTACTTTTAAATCTACCGGAATTTTAGCGTCCACTTTTTCGCCTTTTAAGATTTTATCAGCGGTAATCACACCCAATGAGCCAATCAAATCCGGTTGTTGTGCAATAGTGGCGGCGAGTTTACCGCTTTTTACTGCTTTTATGCCATCATCTGTGCCATCAAAACCCACAATAAGCACTTTTTTATTGGCGGCATTCACTGCTCGCAATGCACCTAATGCCATTTCGTCATTTTGGGCGAAAATCGCTTTTACCTCTGCTTTGCTGGCGAGGAGATTTTCTGTTACGTTTAACCCTTTGGTTCGATCAAAATCAGCCGGTTGGCTGGCAAGAACATTGAATTTATGGGTTTCAATGGCTTGTTTGAAACCTTCCCCACGTTCACGTGCTGCAGATGTACCGGCAATGCCTTCAAGTTGAATCACTTTTGCACCATTACCTAATTTTTGGGCAATAAAATCCCCTGCCATTTTACCGCCGGCGACATTATCGGAAGCGATATGGCTCATGACATTTCCTTTTGTAGCACCACGATCTAAAGTGATAACCGGAATGTTATTACGGTTTGCAATCGCAACTGCATTCCCCACTGCTTCAGAATCTGTCGGGTTGATTAACAGCACTTTTGCACCGCGGACAGTTAAATCTTCCACATTAGCCAATTCTTTTGCCGGGTCATTTTGTGAATCAAGCACCACAAGTTTGTAACCTAATTCATTGGCTTTTTGTTGTGCGCCGTCTTTTAATGTGACGAAGAACGGATTATCCAACGTGGATACCGCAAGGGCAAGGGTATCTTGCGCTGAAGCGGTAGCAGACAGGCTTAGACCCAATAATAGGGCGGAACTAAGTGCGGTCAATTTTTTCATAATTTCTCCTTAAAATGAGTTACAGTTTTTTTGTACCAAGATAGTTATCGGCTAAAACGGCAACCAGAATAACCAACGCTTTTGCTATCATTTGATAGTAAGATGAAATGTCTAATAAATTCAGGGCATTATTTAAAAACCCGATAATCAATGCACCAATCAGTGTTCCCATTACACGGCCTTTACCGCCCATTAAACTGGTTCCGCCTACAACGACCGCCGCAATCGCATCAAGCTCATAGGATACGCCGGCGGTGGGTTGTGCGGAAGATAAACGGGAAGTGACGATTAAACCGGCTAGGGCGGATAAAAAACCGCTCACACCGAAAACAAACACTTTGATTTTATTAACATTAATACCGGAAAGTTGGGTGGCGGATTCGTTACCGCCAAGAGCATAAATATAGCGCCCAATCGGGGTATGTTTCAAAATATACCAAGCCACCGCGAACACCACCGCCATAATCCAAATCGGCACCGGAATTCCCAACAGATAACCCGTACCAAGGGTGGCAAATACATCGGCGCTGTCAGAAAATCCTGTTGTAATCGGGCGACCCTCCGTATAAACCATGGTTACGCCGCGTAATAACGTCATCGTAACAAGAGTGGCAATAAAAGCTTGCACTTTCCCTTTGGCGACAATCATCCCACTGATGCCGCCAAGCATTGTGCCGAGTAGCAAGGTTGCCGGAATGACAAGTAAAATCGGTAGTTCAAGGCTGACCATTGAAGCGGCAATGGCGCCAGTGAGTGCCAAAACCGATCCCACAGAAAGATCAATCCCTGCAATTAAAATCACGAACGTCATCCCCACGGCGATGATGGCATTCACGGAGGTTTGACGCAAAATATTCAGAATATTATCCACACTGAAAAAATTTGGATTAATCATCGACACAATGGCAATGAGAATAATCAGTGCAATAAAAGAACGTTGTTCAATCAAAAATTTTCCAAATTGGAAACGAGAAGTTTGGGTTGTCATTATGTTTACCTTAAAAATTTATCCGTAAAATCGACCGCACTTTTGAAACCGACTTTAAGTCTATTTGCCAATGGCGGCGGCGAGTAATTTTTCTTGTGTTGCTGCTTCACGAGAAAATTCTGCACTGATTTTGCCTTCGTGCATAACCAAAATGCGGTCGCTCATACCAAGCACTTCCGGCATATCGGATGAAATCATCAAAATACTCAAGCCGTCTTTTTTAAATTCGTTGATTAGCTGATAAATTTCTTTTCGTGCGCCCACATCCACACCGCGAGTCGGTTCGTCTAAAATCAATACGTTTGGGCGGGTCATCAAACCGCGTGCAATCGCCACTTTTTGCTGATTGCCGCCGGAAAGCAAGCCCACTTGTTGTTCACGGCTTGGGGTTTTAATGTTAAACATCGCAATAAAATCATCCACTGCCATGCTTTCCGCTTGGTGGTGAATTGACCCTTTTTGAGAAAAATGCTCAAGTGCGGTAAGCGACATATTTTCTTTTACAGACATTCCTAAAATGAGACCGTCGCCTTTGCGATCTTCAGAAATATAGACAATGCCGTTGTTCAAGCCGTCTTGCGGCGTGCGATTTTCAATCTCTTGATTTTTTAACCGCACTTTGCCGGCGGTTTTCGGTAACGCACCGTAAAGTAATTTGCCAAGCTCTGTTCTGCCTGCACCCATTAAACCGGATACGCCCACAATTTCGCCGGCATAAAGTTTAAAAGAAACATCATTAATACCACTGCCACTGATATGTTCGACATTCAATACGCAGTCGCCTTTTTCTTGTGGCAGGTGCGGATATTGTTCGTCAAGGCGGCGACCCACCATCATTTCAATCAACTCATCTTCGGTCAGATCCGCCACTGCCCGTTCGCCGATAAATTGCCCGTCACGTAAAACGGTAACGTCGTCGCAAATTTGGAAAATTTCTTTTAAACGGTGAGAAATATAAACAATGCCGTGTTTTTCCGCTTTAAGCTCAGCAATAACGTTGAATAAAGCCTCCGTTTCCGTATCGGTTAAGGCGTCCGTCGGTTCATCCATAATGATAACCTTAGATTCAAAACTTAACGCTTTGGCGATTTCCACCATTTGCTGTTCGCCGATGGAAAGTTCGGAACATAATTTTTTGCTACTATGGGTTACGCCTAAACGTGCTAACAGTTTGTCTGCTTCGGCGTGCATTTTTTGCCAATTAATCGCCCCCCAGCCTGTTTTAAATTCACGCCCAAGGAAAATATTTTCTGCAATGCTGAGATTGCCCACTAAATTAAGTTCTTGATGAATAATGCTAATACCGGCTTCTTGAGACGCTTTTGGCCCGTTGAACGATACTTCGTTGCCAAGATATTCAATCGTCCCGGTATCTTTGGAATAAATACCGGTTAGCACTTTCATCAAGGTTGATTTGCCCGCACCGTTTTCGCCCATCAATGCCATTACGCGGCCGGCATACACTGACAGACAAGCGTTATTCAACGCTTTCACACCGGGAAAGGATTTATTTACACCGCTGATTTTGAGTAGGGTTTCCATTATTTTACCTTCGTTAAAACGGCACGCCGGAATATAAAATCACATTGGCATAAGGCGAACATTCGCCGCTGCGTACAATCGCTTTGCTATGTTGAGAATATTGTTTAAAGGTTTCGTGTGGCACAAATTCCACCTGAATTTGATTGTCCTGAGTGGTTTCCAGTTGTTGGAGTTTCGCTAAAAGTGCGGTCAATATTTCAGGATTTTTTTGTTTGATTTCCTCGGCGATCAAAGCACGTTCCACAAACATTTCATTTATGACAACATCAAAGGTTTGTAAAAAACTTGGCACACCGGCGGTAAGGGCTAAATCTATACGTTCCACATTTAACGGAATCGGGAGTCCGGCATCACAAATAGTTATGCTGTCGGTATGACCTAAAGTCGCAATGCGATGAGAAAGTGGTGCATTTAATAACATTGTTTTTTTCATCGAAAAATCCTTTTTAGGTTTATCGAAACGTTTCGATGATTGGATAATAGAAGATGTGAGTAAAAAAACAATGAGCAAATTTTAAATTTGAGACAGCGATCACAGAATTTTTATGCCATAATCACACCAACTTAAAATAAGTTGTTATGAATATTTATTGAATAAATATGCAGTGTTAATTAATATATATTCATATTGAATCAAGCAAACATAGGGGGATGATAATGAAGAAGCAACTTTTACTTGGTATTTTTATCGGTGCAGTGAGTGTTATTACTCATGCAGAGGAATTAACCTTCGGCACAGAGCCCAGTTATCCACCTTTTGAAATGACAACAGAAAAAGGTGAACTGGTGGGATTTGATATTGATGTTGCACAGGCAATTTGTAAAGAAATTCAAGCTACTTGCCATTTTAAAACTATGCCGTTTGATTCGTTAATTCCTAGTTTGAAAGCAAAACGCTTTGATGCAGCGATGTCAGCGATTGATATTACGCCTGCCCGAGAAAAACAGGTTTTATTCAGTGAGCCTTATTATGATAGTTCCGCAAGCTATATTGCATTGAAAGGCAAAGAAAATTTAGCGACAGCGAAAAATATTGGCGTGCAAAACGGTTCGACTTTCCAACAATATACCGTTGCTGAAACCCCTCAATATTCACCGAAATCTTATGTAAATTTACAAGATGCGATTTTAGATTTGCAAAATGGGCGGATTGATATTGTGTTGAGTGATACGGCATTGTTGGCAGATATAATGAAGAAAGAGCCAAATATTGAATTTGTCGGAGAAAAAGTGACAAATGAAAAATATTTTGGTCGTGGTGTTGGGATTGCATTACACAAATCCAATAAAGCTTTGCAAGAACGTTTGAACCAAGGTTTGAAAACCATTAAGGAAAATGGCGAATATCAAAAAATTTATGATAAGTGGATGACAAAATAATCAATAAAACTGATAAAAAATTGACCGCACTTTGAGTATTCAAGTGCGGTTTTTTTATTAAAAAAACCTGAAATTTTTTTAAAACTCAGTATAATGATAATTGTTATCAATAATAAAAAGGTTGTTTTATGAAAAAAGTAAATAAAAAAACGAAAATTGCAACATTGGTCGCACTTTGCTGTGCCTATCCAACGGTATTTGCACAAGAGCAGGCTGTTGAAAAACTGGATGAAATCGTTGTGGCAGATACAGAGATCAGCGATGCATTAGTCAATACTCATCTTTATCGCCAACAAATTTTCTTAAAACAATCTCGTGATGTTAAGGATTTGTTTAAGGATAAAATGGATGTGAATGTAAGCCAATTAGAAGGTACACGTTCCGGTGGGGAAGGTGTGAATATTCGTGGTTTACAGGCGAATCGTGTAACCAGTACGGTTGATGGGATTCCGCTTCCGGAAGCACAGGAAAGCAAGCACTTTATCTCTTATGGTGTGGAATTTGGTCGTACTGATTATATTGATGTAAGTGGGTTGCGTAGTGCAGATGTACAATATGCTGGTTCAGCAAATAGCCTTTCCGGTCAAGTTAATTTTGCAACGCTTGAACCATTTGATTTATTAAAAGGTAAAAATATAGGTGGTTTTGTCGGAACCGGTTATAACAGCGTGGATAATTCCGTTTATGGTTCTATTGGTGGAGCGGTAAAAGTGGGTGATTATCAGGGGATGGTGATGACAACCTATCGAAATGGCGATGAAACTAAAAATAAAGGGAGTAATGGCGGAACGGGAATTGATCGTACAGAGCCAAATCCTGCGGATATTCACAATAACTATGTGCTGACCAAGCATTATTATCAACTCAATGAACAAAATCGCTTAGGTTTGACGTTTGAACACCAAGGTAAGAAAACTAAAACCAATTTATTAACCCTTACGGATACCAATATTGATGCAAGAACCGGTGTACAAACACAAGGTAATGCAGTAGATCGCATAAAACGTAGCCGTTTTTCTATTAGCCACGATTATAATAATGAACATGGTTGGCTACAAAATGCGAAAACCCAAATTTACTATCAAGATGCCTCAACTGAAAATGAGCGTTATCGCTTAGGTGAGAGAAATTACCGCCAAGAACAGTCAGAAGTGAAACATAAAAGCTATGGGATTACGAGCAATTTAATGACTTATATCGACGGCAATATTCCACAAGTGCTGCGTTATGGATTTAGTTATCACCATACCAAAGGATCGAATTATCTGCATTATGAACGCCCGGCTTATGGCAATTCCAGACAGGCTTATTTTGATGGAAAACCGACTTCGGATACCAAACAGGATAAATTTAGTGCCTATATCGAAGATGAAATTGCCTTCGGTAAATTGGTGGTGACACCGCAAGTGGGTTTTATTCACTACCGAGTGAAGCCCACTTCTAATGATAGCGTCATTGCTGAATTTAGACCGGAGAAACGTTCTGAAACAAAATTTGCCCCTAAATTAAGTATTGAATATCGTGCCATTCCGGAATTTACCCCTTATATGCAATACTCTCGTGGGGTGAGAACACCATCGCCACAACAATTAACCTCATATTTCTTCGAAAGTGTGAGTTATTTTATTCCAAGACTGGGCCCTCAAACTGCAAATGTCGCCGTGGTGGGGAATCCGAATTTAAGCTCAGAAACAGCGGATAATTTTGAAATTGGATTTAAAGGTGAAAGTAGTGCCTTACAATATTTAGTGACCGGTTATTACAACCGTTACCACAACTTTATTGATTGGGTTGCGAAACCAACAGCCGGTTATACCAGCTTTATCCAATACGATAATTTGGATAAAGCCAAAGTTTACGGGATAACAGCGGATGCTAAATGGAATTTCTATGAGGATTTCTATACTACGGCGGGGATTTCCTATTCACGTGGTAAAGCAACCAATAATGGCGTAACCACCCCAATTAACAGCATTCAACCACTCAAAACCAAACTAGGATTGGGTTACGAAGGTGAAAAATTTGGTGCAAATATCCAATGGACTTATAGTCGTGGTAAATCCGATAAAGATATTGAGCAATCTTCCGCTTATCTCTATAACCCAACCGGAGGTTACTCGCTATTTGATTTAGGGATTTATTGGAAACCGACCGGAAATCTCACTTTTACGGCTAATGTCAATAACTTATTCGACAAAAAATATTGGAATTGGAACGATATTTCCTATCTTGCTTTATTGAGTAAAGCGACACAGGATCAAGGTCGCCCGGCAGCCAGTATCCCACTTGCAATAACTTCGGCAAATGCTGATCGCTACAGCGGACCGGGACGTAACTTTAACATAGGAGTTCGTTACGAATTCTAAATAAAAAATGACCGCACTTTGAGTATGAAAGTGCGGTTTTTTTATAGAAAAAATATTTACCCCCCCCAATTGTCAATATCAAGAATATTGATTGATATTTCTTTAAAAATTATAATTCCCACCCGTAATTTATTGACAACAAAATGGTACATTTAACAATGATAAACACGCACGCACGCACGCACGCACGCACGCACGCACGCACGCACGCACGCACGCACGCACGCACGCACGCACGCACGCACGCACGCACGCACGCCTAACCTAATCTTTCCTTTCTTCTATTACAAAGGGGGTTTCCACTCAAAAGGGGAACCCAATGCAAGTTAAATCCAAACAACGGGTTGCCGATTTCGGTGAAGTTTACACCAACGAGCGTGAAGTCAATGCAATGCTTGATTTGGTGAACGAGCAAACCACTAATCCGGACAAAACTTTCTTAGAACCTGCCTGCGGAACGGGTAATTTTTTAGTTGAAATTTTACGCCGAAAATTGACCGCACTTTCGCGAAAATACAAAAAACTTCAATTTGACTACGAACGCTATGCCGTGATTGCCGTTGGCAGTTTATACGGCATTGATATCCAAGAAGACAATGTTAAGGAATGCCGCCAGCGGCTGTTCGAATGCTTTACTGAGAATTATCAACGCCTCTTTCCCAAAACCTACAAAGCCGATTGTATCCGCTCGGTGGAATTTATTTTAAACAAAAATATTCTCTGCGGTGATGCTCTTTCTCTCAAAACTTCAAGTGGACAGCCGATAATTTTCAGCGAATGGAAATTGCCCTTTGGTAACGAAATCAAACGGCGTGATTTTGTGTACCGTGATTTGGTAGAAAACCTAAGCGATCTGCCCCTGTTTTCTGATAAGGGCGAGCAAGCCTTTATTCCTGAACCTATCCGCGACTATTCCCCAATTCACTTTTTGGAACTTGGAAAGATCCCTGAGCAAGAAGAGGAGCGAGGCAAATGACCGATTTATCCCAACTCAACTACAACCCCGATGTGTTAAATTGCCTAGCGAATTTATCCAATGATGAAGTGTTTACGCCACCTGAATTGGTTAATCAAATGCTGGATAGGCTGCCTGAACATTTGTGGACGAACCCCAACGCCAAATTTCTTGACCCCGTGTGCAAATCCGGTGTGTTTTTGCGTGAAATAGCCAAGCGGTTAATTGAAGGTTTAAAAACGCAAATTCCTGATTTGCAAGAAAGATTAGACCATATTTACACCCAACAACTTTACGGCATTGCGATTACCGAACTCACCGCCCTAATTTCACGCCGTAGCTTGTATTGTTCCAAAAAAGCCAACAGTGAAAATTCCATTTGCCACAGCTTTAGTGATGAAAACGGAAATATTTTTTATAAAAGAATTGAACATAATTGGCAAAATGGTAGATGTAGTGAATGTGGAGCTAACCAAAGTGAATTAGATCGCGGTAGTGATTTAGAAACACATGCTTATGCTTTTATTCATCCATCTCAAATAAATAATATATTAGATATAAATAAAATGAAATTTAATGTAATTATAGGTAATCCTCCCTATCAGCTTGGTGTAGGAAATAGTGGTGGTAATAGTTCTAAAGCAAAAGCTATTTATCATCAATTTATTGAGCAAGCAATAAAATTAAATCCTGAATATTTAGTAATGATTGTTCCTAGTAGATGGATGACAAGACAAACTGAGGGAATATCTGATGTTTGGATAGACGATATGTTAAATTCTAATAAATTTATTGAAATACATGATTTTCTTAGTGCAAAAGGAATATTTACAGGTACTCCTCCAGAAGGAGGAGTTAATTATTTTATTTGGAGTAAAAACTATGTAGGGAAAGTTAATTATTTTTTATATAAAAATTCAGATGATGTAGAGCCTTTCTTGGAAAGTAGATATCTAAATGAAATAGGATTAGGTATCGTTATCAGAGATAGGTATTTATCATCTATTTTGAAGAAAATAAATAAAATAGATGGGAACTACATAAAAGAAGAACGCAATTTCTCAACGCTAGTTAGTCCAAAGGATTTCTTTACAAATAAAACATATTTAACATCATCTTGGAAAGAATTTAAGTTGGATAAAGATTCTATATATAGTATTAAATATTATTTAAATAAACAGAATCATAAAGTCAATTATGGTTGGGTTAATGATTTTCAAATTCCTAAAAATATTAAGACAAAAGAATTGCATAAGGTTTATATCCCAGCAGCTTATGGTGGAATGGAACAAGTATTAGGATTTCCATTTTATGGGGAGCCGAATAGTGTTTGTTCACAAACATATCTTGTTATTGGCTATGATCCAGATAAGCATAAATTTTCTAAAGAAGAATGTTTAAATATCATTACTTATATCAGAACTAAATTTTTTAGATACTTAGTATCTATTAAGAAAAAAACTCAGAATGGACCGAGAGGTGTTTATGAATTAGTCCCTATACAAGATTTTTCTAAACCCTGGACGGATGAAGAACTCTATAAAAAATATGGATTAACACAAAATGAAATTGAATTTATTGAAAAAATGATAAGACCGATGGAGGTGGAAAATGGCTAAATTTTACTATTTACCGACTATGGAAAAAAGTATAAACCAGAAAACGTTACTAGATTACCTAAGAAATATTCGAGATGAAGCAGAAACTAATAATGGTAAAGTGGTAAATGTGAAACATATTGAAGATTTAAAGTATTTTTTACTTACTTATTATATAGATAGCGACAGAATTGTGAACTCTATTGATCTTGATAATTGTGAGTTTTATGTAGCTTATCCGCCTAAATATAAAAAATATAAATGTTTATGGGTTAGAGATAAAAAAACAGCAATACATTTTGCAACGTCAAGAAATGGATTAGTAGCACCTAGCTCATTTCAAAATTTCTATGAGTGTTGTAATTGCATTATAGAGAAATTTAAAAGAAATATTAGGATACTTAAAGCAAAACAATGTGGTGCTAATTCTAATTCTGTTAATTTGTGGCATAAAGAACCAACAACCAAAGAAATAGTAAAGGAATTTGTGAGTTTACATTGTTTAGATGATAAGTTAGAAAAAGTAATTTCACCTAATGGATTGGGTAATAATGCTGCATTTTTAATGACTGATTATTTATATTTGGAAAAAGAATTTCTAGATTTTTATATTAATAAAGTATCAATAAAAGAAATTCAATATGATTTAAAACTAATTTTAGATAAACAGTATCTTTCTGAAAATATTGGTAAAGATCAGCAAAATCCACCGAATTTAAAACAACGTGATCGGTAGGGATACCACGCTGGTGTCCTGAATATTAACCCATTGAAATTTATTGTTTTTTAACACGGACGGGAGCATAGCGTCCTTACAAATTTTCAAATAAAGAGATCCCAAAATGAACGACCAAATCAAACCTCAATCCCCCAAAATTGCCTTTGATGAAATTTCTTCACCCAAAATCTACGCTTATTCCGACCGCACTTTTCCAAATTGTTTGAAAATTGGCTACACCACTCGCACGGCGGCGGAGCGGGTGCAGGAACAGTATCCTGTCAAAATGCCTGAACAAACCTGGAAAATTGAGTTGGAAGAGGCGGCAATTCGGGACAATGGTTCGCTGTTTAAAGATTTTGATGTGCATAAGATGTTGAAAAAGCAAGGCGTACGACAGATTAACGGCGAATGGTTTGAATGTGATTTGGCAACCTTAAAAGCCGCCTTAATTGAAGTGAAAACAGGGGTGAAAAACAGGGAAAAACGCACGCTGAATTTTGCAATGCGTCCTGAACAGGCACAAGCGGTGGCGAAAACACAGGCTTATTTTGAGAGTTTTAAACGGGATAAACTTAATCAGGGTAAAGCACCCCGTTTTTTGTGGAATGCTAAAATGCGATTTGGCAAAACCTTTGCAGCGTATCAGTTGGCGAAGCAAATGGGCTGGCGGAAGCTGTTGATTTTAACTTTTAAACCGGCAGTGCAAGATGCGTGGCAGGCGGATTTACGCAATCATCGGGACTTTGAGGGCTGGCAGTTTGTGGCAAGAGACAGTGAGTTGCAAAAAATAGACGAAAACCGACCGCTTGTGTGCTTTGGTTCGTTTCAAGATTATTTGGGGCGAACCAAAAACGGCGGGATTAAAGCCAAAAATGAATGGGTTCATGCTACCAATTGGGATTGTGTGATTTTTGATGAATACCATTATGGGGCGTGGCGGGAAAATGCCAAAGATTTGTTTGACGGCGAAGAAGATAAAAAAGAGCAGGAATTTGCCGAAAGTGCGGCGTTAAAAGACTTTGATGAGGAATTATTGCCGATTACCACCCATCATTATCTCTACCTTTCCGGTACGCCGTTTCGTGCCATTGCCTCTGGGGAATTTATTGAGGAACAGATTTTTAACTGGACGTATTCCGATGAACAAAAAGCCAAAGCCCAGTGGCAAGAAACACAAGGAAAAAATCCCTATTTATCACTACCAAAAATGGTTATGATGACCTATCAACTGCCTGATTCCATTAGAGATGTGGCACGCAAAGGCGAATTTAATGAATTTGATTTAAACTTATTTTTTGAGGCAAAAGGGCAGGGCGAGAAGGCAGCGTTTACCTATAAAAATGAAGTGCAAAAATGGTTGGATTTTATTCAAAATAAGTTGCCTGAATTAACGGTGGATAGCTTAAAATTAGGCACGGAAAAGCCACCGATGCCTTTTTCTGATATGAGGTTGTTGGGCAGTTTATTGCATACTTTTTGGTTTTTACCGAATGTCGCCAGCTGTTATGCAATGCGGAATTTATTGGCGGAAAAGCAAAATCAATTTTTTCATCAATACCGCATTATTGTGGCGGCAGGCAGTGAGGCTGGGATCGGCTTAGACGCCTTGCCGCCCGTGCAAAAAGCGATGAGCAATAACCCGCTTGCCACTAAAACCATCACCCTTTCGTGCGGCAAATTAACGACAGGGGTATCCGTGTCGCCGTGGACAGGAATTTTAATGTTGCGAAATGCGAGTAGTCCTGAAACCTATTTTCAGGCAGCTTTCCGAGTGCAAACGCCGTGGGTGCTGCGAGGCTATGATAATACCGACCCCAATAATGAAGAAATTTTGAAGCAACAATGCTATGTGTTTGACTTCGCCCCCAACCGTGCTTTGCGACAAATTGCCGAATACAGTTGCCGTTTGGATACGGTGAATAGCAACCCTGAACAGAAAGTCGCAGAGTTTATCCATTTCTTACCCGTGTTGGCATATGACGGCAGTTCAATGAAACAAATTGATGCGGCAGGCGTGTTGGATATTGCAATGAGCGGCACCACCTCCACCATGCTGGCACGCCGTTGGGAAAGTGCGTTGTTGGTGAACGTGGATAACGACACCTTAAAACGCCTAATGGACGATGAAAAGGCGATGAAAGCACTAATGAATATTGAGGGATTTCGTTCTTTAAATAACGATATTGAAACCATTATCAATAAATCGGAAGCGGTGAAAAAGACTAAAAAAGAGAAGGGAGAAAATTTAACCGAAAAAGAGAAAAAAGAGCTAACAGCGGAGGAAAAAGAGTATAAATCTCTGCGTAAACAGGTGCAGGAAAAACTGATTAAATTCGCCACACGCATTCCCGTATTTATGTATCTGACCGACTACCGAGAGCATTGCCTGCGGGATGTCATTACCCAACTTGAACCGAGATTGTTCTACAAAGTAACCGGCCTAACTCAAAAAGATTTTGAATTGTTAGTGAATTTGAACGTCTTTAATGAAAGTTTGATGAATGATGCGGTGTATAAATTCAAACGCTATGAAGACAGTAGTTTGGAATATGTGAAGCATACCGACAGAGTGGGTTTATTTAGCACAACGATGTCAAGGGAAGAGTTTGACCGACGTAAAGAGAGGGGGTTGTAGTAGGTGAGTTTAAAAAGTAGATTTCTCAAAAATTCGAGTATTATCCCGACTTCTTAGTTCCAGATAGTTCGTTGTGTAGCAGATACATAAGGTTGAATGAATATTTCTACCTAAAAAGCCCACGATAACGTGGGCTTGGGTATGTAAACTATTCTTTTATTGACCGATAGAGATCAAATTTATAAGACACGAAGCCATACAATGTCCAACCGATAAAGGTAGCAATGGAACCATATAACATTGCTTGCTCACCCGCCGCGTAAAGGGCATATATGCTGTATATCGAACCGATAAATGCAACAAATACGGTGGTTTTATATTTTCGCGCTGGCACATTTTCCACTTTTAGCAGAACAGCTAATGCAGCCATGGAAAGTAAGTATGGAATGACATTGGTGACTACAGCTAAATCAACCAATACATTAAATTGTTTATTTAATGATGGACTGATGGTTAATAAAGATAATAGGGTTTGAATTGCTGTAATGGTTACCATACCGATAATCGGTGCGTCTTTGCTGGTGACTTTTTTGAAAAATGCCGGGAAATAACCTTCTTCTGCGGAAGATTTGAATACTTGTGCAATGGTAAACTGCCAGCCTAGTAAAGAACCAAAACAAGACATAACCATTAAGCCCATAATGACTTTACCGACGGTTTCATTAAACATATGGGCAAATGCTAATCCGAATGGTGCAGTAGATTGTGCTAAATCCATATTTGGTACGATACCGGCAATCACATTGGTTGAGACAATATAAATTACCGCCGCTCCCAGTGTTCCTCCCAATACGGCAATAGGCACGTTTTTCTCCGGATTTTCAACGGCATCAGCATTGGCACAAGCGGATTCTAATCCTAAGAATGCCCATAAGGTCATAGAAATGGAGACACCAATTGCTTCAAAAGTTGGCACATTGTGAGGGTTCCAAGAGTTAATATAGAGTGAACCATCGAACCAATACCAACCGATGATACAAAGACCAACAACCGGAATGATGACACCCCAAATAGTGAATGAACTAATATTTCCTGTAATTCTTGCACCGCCGAAGTTAAGGACAGTGGCAAGCCATAATGTAAAAATTGTCCATAATGCAATGGATAACGGTGAAAGCGTTGTGCCTAACAGTTCGGAACCATAGCCTACGGCAGAAATTGCAATTGCCGTATTAGCGATAACTAAAGAGACACCGTAGGTGTAATTTGCCATGAAGTTACCCGCTTTACCGAAAGAATACTCGGCATAGCCGCCCATACCACCGGATTTTTTACTGAACATCCCGCATTGTGCGAATGCGTAAGCGAGAGCGGTGGAACCAACAGCAGTAACTAACCAAGATACGATAGAAATAGTTCCAATTTCCGCTAGTTTTGTTGGTAGCATGATAATACCGGAGCCCATCATGTTTACCATAGTGAGGATAGTAAGTTGCACCACACCGATTTTATTACTTTTTGTACTCATAATTTATTCCTCAAGTGCGGTCAATATTCTTATTGAAAAATGACCGCACTTTTTTAGCGATTAATGTTCGTTTAATACATAACCATAGGCACGAGTCCGTCCGTCGGGATCTTTTTGTAGATAGACCCCTTGGATTTCCGGTGCAAAGCCGGGTAAGGTATTAATGCCTTCTTCTAGCGCTAAGAAATATTGTTGAGCGGTTGTACTCCATCTTTCTCCCGGTACTACGCATAAGACACCCGGAGGATAAGGAAGCGCACCTTCTGCCGCAATTTTGCCTACAATGTCGGTGAGTGAGACGAGCTCCACATTGTTGCGAATTAATTCAATATTGGCATCGTGAGGATTCATCGCATATTCAGGTAAGGTTGCTTTACGGAATAAGTCTTTCTGTAATTGTTTTACATTGCGACTGACGTAAAGATCATGCATCTCTTGGCATAATTGACGAATGGTATAACCTTTGTAACGTTCCTCATTATTTTTGTAAACGGTTGGTAATACATCTTGTAATAACGAATCTTGTTTGATATGTTTTTCAAACAATGCGATTTGGGCGACTAAGGTTTGCATTTTTGTTAAGGTTTCAGCAGGCGTTAACAAAAATAAGATGGAGTTCAAGTCGCATTTTTCTGGGATAATACCGTTTTCGCGTAAGTAGTTTGTTAAGATGGTAGCCGGAATACCGAAAGATTCATATTCACCGCTTTCTAAGCTAATACCCGGTGTGGTGAGCAAGAATTTGCAAGGATCAACGAAGTATTGTTCATCTTCATAACCTTCAAATTTATGCCATGTGTCGGTTGGATGGAATTTGAAGAATTCAAGGTTTGTTGCGATTTCTTCAGTATCGTAATCCTGCCATTTTTTGCCTTTTATCGTCGTTGGAATAAACGGACGAATAAGGTCACAATGATTTAAGACTAATTTACGTGCTTCGATCCCTACTTTTACACAATCATGCCATAAACGGCGACCTGCTGCGCTACCTTGAATTTTTGCATTCACATCAAGTGTTGCGAATAATGGATAGAATGGGCTGGTAGAAGCATGCAACATAAAGGCATTATTAAAGCGTTTGTGATTAACATAACGACTTTGACCTTTAATATGTTTGTCTTTTTTGTGGATTTGGGAGGCTTGTGAGAAACCGGCTTGTTGTTTATGAACGGATTGTGTCACGATAATGCCGGGATCGTTTTCATTAAGTTCTAACAAGAGAGGAGAACAATCTTTCATCATTGGAATGAATTGTTCGTAACCTACCCAAGCGGAGTCAAATAAAATATAGTCGCAAAGATGACCAATTTTATCTACCACTTGACGTGCGTTATAGATCGTGCCGTCATAAGTACCTAATTGAATAACGGCTAAACGGAACGGACGTTGTTTATCCGCACTTTCTGGCGCGACTTCTTTAATTAAGCCTCTTAAGTAGCTTTCCTCAAAGCAGTGGCTGTCAATGCCGCCGATAAACCCGAACGGATTACGTGCAGTTTCAAGATAAATAGGGGTTGCACCTGCTTGAACCAACGCACCGTGATGGTTGGATTTATGGTTGTTTCGATCAAATAAAACAAGATCACCCGGTGCTAGAATGGCGTTTAATGCCACTTTATTGGCAGAAGATGTACCGTTTAATACGAAGTAAGTTTTATCGGCATTAAATACTTGTGCCGCATATTTTTGTGCATCGCAGGCGGCACCTTCATGAATAAGCAAATCGCCTAGTTTGACATCGGCATTACAAATGTCCGAACGGAAAATGTTTTCTCCGTAGAAATCATAAAGGAAACGCCCAGCCGGATGTTTGCGATAATATTGACCGCCTTGATGTCCCGGACAGTCAAAGGCTATATTTCCCATTTCCACATATTCGCTAAGCATTTTGAAGAATGGCGGAAGCATTTTTTCTTCATAAAGCTTAGCGGCCGTTTCAATTTGACGACTATAAAGCTGAATATCATAACCATTGAGATCCTGGATATGGTAAACAGAATCATAAAATTCAGGTGAAAGCGGTTGTTCGGCGGTTTGTACAACAAAAACAGGAATATTAAATTCAGTTTCTTTAATGGAATCAATAAATTGATCTATGTCGGAAGAACTTAATACAATAGCCGCCACATCGGTAAAATCAGTTTGTTTGATTTCTACCATGTCTCTTTCGGTGAAGAAATATTGGGTAACAGCCGGACTATATGCTATTTTTAATTTAGGCATAATTAACTCCTTATTTATATTTTTGAGATAAAAAGGTCTCTTACATTATAAAAATAATGCATTCTTTGTTTTTTAAACAATAAGATAGCTGTCACTAATTTAATAATATTAGTGATTGGTTCTTATTAATTTAAAATAGGAAGATCAGCTTTAATTAAGAGATAATGACTGTTAGTGAGTCATGTTTTTTAAAGCTAAAATCTCTCTGAATAGTGAAGACACGACTAGAGAGCGAAATGGGATGGTTTATTTTGAGAGGCAAAAACAGAATAGGAAAAACAAGAACGATACGATGGCATCATAATGTGTCTTGTACGGCGGATATGCGCCATTAAAGAGCGCCCTTTTATTGGATTAAGACTTAAAAGGCGTAGAATTCTTGTATGTATGTATGTATGTATGTATGTATGTATGTGCTTGCATAGAATCCTCCTCATATCTATACAATTCAACAGACCTATCTTGATTGTTATTCTGCGCTTTCCTAAAAGTAGAATCAATAATAAATATTTAAAAATGTGATCATTGTCAAAATAAATATTATTTTTAATTTTTTTATAACATTTATTTAACCATGGTTTTATTTATTCTAATGTTTAATATAAATAAAATTTTATGTTTATTTTAACTTGCTATAAGTATAATGATGATATTTATTAATTATAATAGGATGAAATGAATGTGAAAAATATACTTCTTCTGAGCAGTTCAAAATACAAGGAAACGGGGTACTTAGAACACGCACTGCCTTGGTTACAGCAATTTTTATCGGATTATCGTGGTAAAAAAATCGCGTTTGTTCCTTATGCGGGAGTACGCCGTACTTTCGATGAATATGAGAAAATCGTGCAAGAGGCATTATCTGATGTGGAGATGGAAATTGTTTCCGTTCATCACGGTAAACCACATCGAGATATTATTGAACGGGCAGATGTAATAGCCATTGGTGGTGGCAATACATTTTGTTTATTGAAACAGCTTTATGAACATTATTTGATTGAAGCCATTCATGAAAAAGTAAAGAGCGGAACGCCGTATTTTGGTTGGAGCGCCGGGGCGAATGTAGCAGGACGTTCGATTATGACGACCAACGATATGCCCATCACTTATCCCCCTTCTTTTTCTGCATTGCAATTATTTCCTCATCAAATTAATCCTCACTTTATTTCCGGCAAAATGCAAGGTCACAACGGTGAAAGTCGCGAAGAGCGGTTGGCTGAATTTTTACTCGTCAATCCAACCGCACTTGTCTATGCGTTACCGGAAGGATCGGCATTGCATATTCGAGGAGAACAGGCAACAGTGCTGGGTGAAAATCCTATTTTACGTTTCAGTAAAGGTATGCAATGTGAAACCTTTACTGTGAATCACCGCTTTTCTTATTAACTTATAAAGGAACACTATTATGGAAATGTTTAAATCTTTGGTGGCAATTGTGGGTATTTTTGCCACCATTTATTTTTTGATTAAAAAGGCGGAAACAAGAACCGTATTAATCGGTATTGGTTTATTGATGTCAGTTGTTACTCTAAACCCAATGGGCGCACTTGATGCCTTTGCAAAGAGTATGACATCTGGCGGGTTGATTATGGCGATCTGTTCCAGTATGGGCTTTGCCTATGTGATGAAATACACCCAATGCGATACGCATTTGGTACATTTGCTGACGAAACCCTTAAGCGGCTTAAAATTTTTCTTAATTCCCATCGCCACTATCATTACTTTCTTTATTAATATTGCGATCCCTTCCGCAGCCGGTTGTGCGGCGGCGGTGGGCGCAACATTAATCCCTGTATTAAAAAGTGCGGGAGTTTGCCCGGCTACTGCGGGTGCGGCTATTCTAGCCGGAACCTTTGGTTCGATGATGAGTCCGGGCTCTTCCCACTCTGCCATGATTAGTGAAATGTCCCGTTTAACCATCACCCAAGTGAACCTTTCCCACGCCCCCTACAATATGATTGCGGGTGCGATTGGCGCGATTGTATTGACGATTTTAGCCCTTGTTTTTAAAGATTATGGCGAAGAACATCGCCAAGCCTATCTTGCCGAGCAAAAAGAAAGCGAAACCAAAACGGTACAAGGGGTCAATGTTCTGTATTCTATTGCGCCATTATTGCCATTAATTATTTTGGTAATCGGTGGCACATCTTTACAACAAATTCCGGGGCTTGAATGGACAAAAATGGGCGTACCACAAGCCATGCTGATCGGTGCGATTTACGGCATTATCGTTACCCGTATTTCACCGGTTAAAATCACGGAAGAATTTTTTAACGGAATGGGCAATTCTTACGCCAATGTACTCGGCATTATTATTGCCGCAAGCGTATTTGTCGCAGGATTAAAATCAACCGGTGCAGTCGATGTGGCTATCGCTTTCTTAAAAGAATCCAATGAATTTGTCCGTTGGGGGGCGACTATCGGGCCGTTTTTAATGGGATTAATCACCGGTTCCGGCGATGCCGCTGCCATTGCCTTTAATAGTGCGGTTACGCCACATGCGGTAGAACTGGGCTATACCCATGTTAATCTTGGTATGGCTGCCGCGATTGCCGGTGCATTAGGTCGTACTGCCTCACCGATTGCAGGAGTGACAATTGTTTGTGCCGGTCTTGCTATGGTAAGTCCGGTTGAAATGGTGAAACGGACTGCGCCGGGAATGGTGCTTGCCGTCTTATTCTTGGCATTATTTATGTTATAACCCCTCAAATTTCACCGCACAAAATACAAAGTGCGGTGTTTTTTCATTAAGTTTTTTAAGGAGAAAAAATGAACTTAGATTTATCCCAACTCACTCATTGGCGTCGTGAATTTCATCGCTTTCCTGAAACGGGCTGGAGCGAATTTTGGACAACGGCACGTATTGCCGATTATCTAGAAAGCCTTGGTTGTTTTGAAATTTTAATGGGCAAGCAAATAATTAACCCTGATTTTGTCCGTGGACGCAAACAAGCCGTGGTGGATAAAGGTTTAGCCAATGCCAAAGTCTATGGCATGAATGAAAAATGGCTCGACAAAATGGGTGGCTATACCGGCTGTGTCGCGGTGTTTGATTCCGGTAAAGCGGGTAAAACCGTGGCGTTACGTTTTGATATTGATTGTGTGAATGTCACTGAAACCAGCGATCCGAACCATATCCCGAATAAAGAGGGTTTTGCCTCAGTTAATGATGGCTTTATGCACGCTTGCGGTCACGATGCACATATTACCATCGGTTTGGGGACGGCATTGTGGATCAGTCAAAATCGTGAAAAACTCACAGGTAAAGTAAAAATTGTTTTTCAACCTGCAGAGGAAGGCGTGCGAGGTGCGGCGGCTATTGCAGCCAGTGGGGTGATTGATGATGCGGATTATTTTGCGAGTTCCCACATCAGTTTTTGTGCAAATTCCGGCACGGTAATTTCCAATCCAAGAAATTTTCTCTCAACAAGCAAAATTGATATTCGCTACCACGGTAAACCGGCACATGCCGGCGCAGCGCCTCATTTAGGACATAATGCGTTACTTGCGGCAGCACATGCTGTTACACAATTACATGGTATTGCCCGTCATGGTGAAGGAATGACACGTATTAATGTGGGCGTATTAAAAGCGGGGGAAGGCCGTAATGTGATCCCAACAGAGGCTGAATTACAACTTGAAGTCCGTGGCGAAAATAAAAAGATCAATGAATATATGGTTGAGCAAGTGATGCAAATTGCCAAAGGGATTGCTATCGGTTTCAATGTAGATTATGAAACAGAAATTGTAGGCGAAGCAGTGGATATGAACAATGATGCAGAACTGGTGCAGTTAGTGGAAGAAATTGCCTTACAGCAACCTCAAATCCACAGTATTAATGCCGATTATGCTTTTAATGCCAGTGAAGATGCCACGGTGTTAGGCAGACGGGTGCAGGATCACGGGGGAAAAGCTATTTATTTTATCCTTGGCGCCGATCGCATGGCAGGTCATCATGAAGCCGAATTTGATTTTGATGAAAATCAATTGATTACAGGCGTGAATATTTATAGCGGATTATTACAACGTCTATTGGGGGACTCCCCTATTTTCTAAGGCGGTTTATACCGACTTTCTTAAGGTTATTGGTAGGGACACACTGCGTGTGTCCGTTATAAAAATCAAATTATTTTAATTTTTTAAAATTCGGACACACGTAGTGTGTCCCTACAATTTGTTAAATTTTCTGTTTTGTACATTTGTCACATAATGTGGAAATTTTTCCCAAAATCGACCGCACTTTCTTTCAAAAACAGGGTGTTTTTCTTAGAATAGCATTAATTTTTATCCCTCAGGTAAGGACATTTTTATGATTAATAGACGACATTTTATTCAAATCGGTGCAAGCAGTATCCTTGCATTAAGTGCAAGCCGTTTCACGCTGGCAAAAGGCAAGCCTGATATTGATTTACGCATTGTGGCAACCACCGATATTCACAGTTTTTTAACGGATTTTGATTACTACAAAGATGCGCCAACGGATAAATTCGGCTTTACCCGTGCGGCGAGTTTAATTCGTCAGGCTAGAGCCGAAGTAAAAAATGCGGTATTAGTGGATAACGGTGATTTAATTCAAGGTAACCCAATTGCAGACTACCAAGCCGCACAGGGTTATAAGGAAGGCAAACCGAATCCGGCAATCGCCTGTTTGAATGCTATGCATTATGACGTAGGTACGGTTGGCAACCACGAATTTAACTACGGCTTAGATTATCTGGCGGATTCAATGAAACAGGCGACATTCCCGATAGTTAATGCCAATGTGGTAAAGGCAGGCAGTGATGAACCTTATTTCACGCCTTATGTGATCCAAGAAAAATCAGTAGTGGATAATCAAGGTAAAACTCATAAATTGAAAATCGGTTATATCGGCTTTGTACCACCACAAATTATGGTGTGGGATAAGGCAAATTTGCATGGCAAGGTGGAGGCTCGTGATATTGTTAAAACCGCACAAAAATATGTGCCTGAAATGAAGAAAAAAGGGGCGGATATTGTGATTGCGTTAGCACACACAGGTCCATCGGACGAACCTTATAAAGAAGGGGCGGAAAACTCCGCATTCTACTTAGCGGATGTGCCGCATATTGATGCGGTAATTTTTGGTCATTCACACCGCCTATTCCCGAACAAAGAGTTCGCCAAATCTCCGAATGCGGATATTGAGAAAGGCACGGTAAAAGGTGTGCCGGAAAGTATGGCGGGTTATTGGGCGAATAATATCAGCGTGGTAGATTTAGGCTTAACTGAGCATCAAGGGAAATGGATTGTTACGGAAGGACGGGCAGCCCTTCGCCCTATTTTTGATGCGGAAAACAAAAAAGCCCTTGTAGAAAATGATCCGGAATTGACCGCACTTTTACAACCGGTTCACGAAGCGACCCGCAAATTTGTGTCGCAGCCGATTGGTAAAGCCACCGACAATATGTACAGCTACTTAGCCTTAGTGCAAGATGATCCGACCATTCAAATTGTGAACCAAGCCCAAAAAGCCTATGTAGAAAAAGTCGCACCAAGTGTGGCGGCAATGGCAGGCTTGCCGATTTTAAGTGCGGGGGCGCCGTTTAAAGCGGGTGGGCGTAAAAACGACCCGATCGGCTACACGGAAGTGAACAAAGGTGAATTGACATTCCGCAATGCAGCGGATCTTTACCTTTACCCAAATACTCTTGTGGTAGTGAAAGTAACGGGTGAACAGCTCAAAGAATGGCTTGAATGTAGCGCAGGAATGTTCAATCAAATCGATCCAACCAGCGATAAACCGCAATCACTGATTAACTGGGAAGGTTTCCGTACCTATAATTTTGATGTGATTGATGGCGTGAATTATGAATTCGATATCACCAAACCGGCACGTTATGACGGTGAATGTAAGCTCATTAATCCGGACTCGCAACGTGTGGTGAACCTCACTTATCAAGGTAAGCCGGTTGATCCAAAAGCAGAATTTTTAATCGCTACCAATAATTATCGGGCTTACAGTAATAAATTCCCCGGCACTGGCGATCAACATATTGTCTATGCCTCACCGGATGAAAATCGCCAAATTCTTGCGGATTACATCAAAGCAACCAGTGAGAAAGACGGGGCGGTCAATCCAAGCGCGGACAAAAACTGGCGTTTTGTTCCTATCACAGGCAATGATAAATTAGACGTTCGTTTTGAAACTTCACCGACAGAACAAGCGGCACAATTTGTCAAAGAAAAAGCACAATATCCGACAAAACTGGTAGGCACTGACGAAGTCGGTTTTGCGGTGTATCAGATTGATTTGTCTAAATGATAAAAATAAGGTGGGTTATTTTCCCACCTTTTTAATTGGAATGTTATAAGTGCGGTCAATTTCCTTTCTGTTTTCAAATTCCCGCAAACCATCTATACCATTTTCCTTTCACTTTGTTGGGATAGTTTGTTTTTAAGAACTGATAAAAACGGGTGAAATTGTCATTAAAAATCGTATCTTTCGGGATAAATTGATAATGGCGTTGCCCGTTTGGAGTATGAATACGCATAAACCAATATTTTCGGTTATTGACTGTCACACTCATTTTTTCCAAAGCGATTAAATCATCGAATTGATAATGATGAATTAATTGGTTTGCGCGGAAGATAAAAATACCCTTGGAATTAAAATAATAACGCTCTGGGCTAAATACTTTCCCACTGCTAAATGGAATAAGTTCTTCACCTTCAAATTCCCTGTTATTTCTTGTCTGCAAAAAGCGGATGAGAGGAATGATTGTAAACGTTGAAAAGAGGGCAAGAGTAAGAAGTATGATTAAAATATCCATAGATAAATATTGGTTGTTTTCAATATGATTGAATTGTACTAAATGTGATTTACTTAAAAAGAGGAAAAAATAACCGCACTTTAAAGTGCGGTTAAAATTTAGTTATTTTCTTTTGGCAGGCGAAGGAGAGCAAAAAAGAAGCCACCCCAAATCACGCCAAGAGCAATGATCATCATAATAATTGCGCTGGAACTCATTTTATTCTCCTTTTGATTCTTCTATTGTGAGTTTGGTTTCACTTTTCCATTTTAAGCGGGAAAGAATAAACGACACCACAAGCAAGCTCACAGCCATACCCCAACCGAAGATATTGACAAACCAGCTTGGATAGCCTTCGTAGCCTTCGGAGAAAACTTTTGCCCCTTCACTAAATAGCATAAAGGCGAGGATACCGGTGGTAAGTACAATACATAGGCGCCAGAAAAAGCCCACTTTGAAAGAGGAGGTTTCGTTTAAATGATAGCCTAATAAGCCCAGTTTCTCGTTTGCTACAATAGCAACTAAGGAGACAAACGCCACGGCAACAATACCAAAATAGTTGACGAATTTATCAAACACATCAAGCATTGGTAAGCCGGTTGTGGTACCGAATAAAATTACGGAAACGAACATCATTGGAATACCGACAATAAAGGTCACTTTTACACGGCGAATACGAAGTTTGTCCTGAATAGCAGAGATGATAACTTCAATCACCGAAATAAAGGATGTTAATGCCGCAAAAGTCAGTGAACCGAAGAACAATACGCCAAGCACTTCACCGAACGGTGCTTTGTTGATAATGGTTGGAAACGCAAAGAATGCTAAACCAATACCGCCTTTTGCCACTTCGCTGACTTCTTGTCCTTGTGCGGTAGCGATGAAACCTAATGCGGCAAAAACCCCGATACCGGCTAACACTTCAAAGCTACTGTTTGCAAATCCCACGACTAAACCGCTGCCGGTGAGATCGGATTCCTTTTTCAAGTAAGAGGCGTAAGTCACCATAATCCCGAAACAGATTGAAAGAGAGAAGAAAATTTGACCATACGCTGCGATCCATACACTTGGGTTGGAAAGTTTTGACCAATCCGGTGTGAACAGTGCATTTAACCCTTTTTCCGCACCCGGTAAAAAGAGAGAATAGATCACCAAGGCAACAAACATCACGACAAGCACAGGCATTAAAATAGATGAGGATTTTGCAATCCCTTTTTGAATCCCCATGGAAAGCACACCTAATGCAATTACCCATACGGCAATTAATGGACCGGTTACCATACCAACAAATTCAAAACTGACACCGTTAGTAATATCGCCCATTTTTAAAAATTCACCGATAAAGAAATCAATGGGTTTATCACCCCATGCACCATTGATGGAAAAGTAGGTATAGCTCGCTGCCCAACCTAATACTACGGCGTAATATAGCCCAATAATCACGTTCACCATCACTTGCCACCAACCAAACACTTCAAAGTGTGGGCTGAAACGGCGATAGGACAAAGGCGCACCACCACGGTGACGATGTCCGATAGCATAGTCTAAGAATAAAAGTGGAATTCCTGCGGTTAATAGTGCGATAAGGTAGGGAATAATAAATGCACCACCGCCATTTTCATAGGTGGTATAAGGAAAACGCCAAATATTGCCTAAGCCCACTGCGGAGCCTATTGCAGCAAGAATGAACGCCTTGCGACCCGAGAAAGTTTCACGCTTTTGAGTTGATTGCGTCATAAAATAGTTCCTTGTAAAAATGAAAAAGAATTCAAATATAATGAAATCTTCTATCTAGTCAATAAAATTGATAAAAGAGCGGTTATTTTTCTGGAATCTTTTAATAAAAAATCAGTCTATAATGTGATTTTTCTAACAAAAAGGAACAAATTATGAATTTTAATCAAATTTTAAATCAAGTCGTCAATATCGCTAAAAACTCAGCGAGTCATTTACAAACCGGTAATCCGACATTGGATAACATCACCAAAGTAGGCGGTGGTGCTGCAATTACAGGGATTTTATCCATGATTTTAGGGCGTTCCGGCGGGGCGAGTTTAGCCAAGTTGGGCTCTTTAGCGGTGTTGGGGAATCTGGCTTATCAGGCATATCAAAACTACCAAAAATCCCAACAGGCACAACCTGTGATGTCCGCCAATGAATTTGACGTATTAAATTCGACTTCTCAGCAAGAGGCGAGTGCGTTGATTTTACGTACTATGATTGCGGCGGCTGCGGCAGACGGTGAAATTACAGAAGATGAAAAACAAACCATTGCGAATGAAATTGGCGATAATGCAGAATTAGCGCAATGGGTTGAGCAGGAAATGCAAAACCCGATTAGTGTGAATGAAATTGCCCGCCAAGTGGGGAATGACACGGCATTGGCGGCAAATGTATATCTTGCAGCACGTTTAGTGAGCAAAGATTTATCCCGTAAAGAAATAATTTTCCTTGCTAATCTTGCAGAAGCGCTGGGTTTAGATGATGCCTTAGTCGAACAACTCGAAAAACAAGCAGGATTTTAAGTTTTAGAGGAGTAGCTCATAACGAGAGAATAAGCAAAACGGAACTATCAACTGATGAGTTCCGTTTTTGTGTGGGGTAATCTAGTAATGTTTCACTTCATCTGATTGTCTAATTTTTTTAATAATGGGGGCGGCTTCATCACTTATGAGAAAATCAAAAGTTGTTTGGGGGACAAGTTGTTTGACTTGATGCCAACTCTCGTCTTTAATCGCTTGGCGAACCGCTGAGGCACTAATCGCAGTGCCATTTTTTTCTTTACGCTCTACCACAACACATTTTATACCATATTCCGGTAGTTTCTGTTGCATGGCTTGGTTGTAAAGATTTGTTACGTGGCTAAAGGGTTCATTACCCATGTAACGGCGTTGAATTCCCAATGCTTGAGCAATCCGTACAAAAATCTGTAAATCAATTTCTATATTGCTTTTGATTACCGCATCATCATTTTTTTGGAAATAGCTTGGGAAAGTGGCTTGACTGATTATGTAGGAGCAGCTGTCGTGCAGGATCACATTGGGCAAATGTGCGATACCCGCTTGAATCAATTTTTTACGTACTTCATAAGGAAATAGGCTACTGTCTTCACTCACCATAAAAAGATGAACAAGATCATTTTCAGTCGCCGCTTTTTCCACTAAGTATTGATGTCCAAGGGTAAAAGGGTTGCAATTCATCACCAATGCGGAAATCTTTTTATTGTCAAAAACAGGTGAGATTTCGACCGCACTTTTCAGCTGGTTCACATAATTTTCAAAGCCTTTGCGTTTGTTTTCCATAAACACAATTTGCTCGGGGATTTGCACGATTTCCCAAAAGCCGAGATCGTGGAAAAATTTTGCGGATTCACATTTTGTGTAGAGAAATAAATGGGAATGTCCTCGTTCGATTTGAATATTAATCAAATGTGTGATGATTTGGTTTATTAATCCTTCACCTTGATGATTTTTAGCCACCGCTAAGCAACGCAAGGTATTGCCAAAACACGCCCCCGTTGCAATGATATTAAAATCTTCATCAAACATCGCACAAAGGTAATCTAAATTTGGATCACGCTGAATACCTTCTTGTGCAAGTAAATGGTCAATTTGCGTAAGGCTGTGTTGATCTGAAAAAGCAATTTTTCCAATGGAATAATTATTCATACGCTTACACATTCAACCAAAAAGTCACCGGCCCATCATTTGTCAGGGTAACTTGCATATCGGCAGCAAAACGACCATTTTCTACTTGAATTTTTTCTGCACATCTTTGTGAAAAGTAGTCATAAAGTTCCTTTGCCAAGGTGGGGGCTGCGCCTTTGGAAAAACTTGGGCGTAAGCCTTTTTGCGTATCGGCAGCTAAGGTGAATTGAGAAACGACTAATAACGCGCCGCCTGCTTGTTGCACATTCAAATTCATTTTGTCATTTTCATCACTAAAAATGCGGTAATTCAATACCTTTTCCGCCAGTTTATCGGCTTTTATACGATCATCATCTTGCTCTACGCCAAGTAGCACCAAAAGCCCTTTGCCTATTTGTCCGACTGTTTCTCCGCTCACATCGACACGAGCCTGTGTCACACGTTGTATTAATGCAATCATTGTTATTCCTTAATTTGTTTGATTTTCAACCGCACTTTTTTGTCTGATTTCTTCCAATACAGCAGCGAGCTGCGCACCAAGTAACACAACCGTCCAGCTTAATTGAATCCACAGCAACATAATTGGTAGGGTTGCCATCGCACCATAAATTAATTGATAAGAAGGAAAGGTAACGATATACCAAGCAAAGGCTTGTTTTCCCAAAGTAAAAAATATCGCAGCAATTAATGCCCCTGCGGCAGAATGTTTGATACTGACTTTCTTATTTGGTACCACCATATAAAGTACAGTGAAAATAAACCAAGTAGAAAGAAAAGGCACAAAACTGAGGAGTTTTAAACCAAATGAGAGGTGTTCTGAAGCCTCAAACATTGCTTTCACATAAGTGCTGGCGGCAATACTGGTGCCAATAAGCAATGGCCCAAGGGTTAAAATCAGCCAATAAATGGCAAAAGAGGTAAAAATTGGGCGGGTACTGGTATCTTGCCACATGCTATTTAGCGTGCGATCAATGGAGTTAATCAACACTAATGCCACCGCAATTAAACTCACGATCCCTACCGCACTCATCTGCTTAGAATTATTGACAAATTCATCAATATATTGCCCGACAACATCACCGGCAGAAGGTGCAAAATTGGTGAAAATAAATTCTTTTAATGCACCGGTGACCTCGTTAAATACAGGGAATGCCGAAAAAATAGAAAAAATCACCATAATTAGCGGCACAATCGCTAACATCGTGCTATAAGTGAGCGAGCCGGCAGCCTGCGTCAATTTATTTTCATTAAAACGTAACCAAAATTGTTTCAAAAAATCTGTCATAGCCATGCTCCACAACAATGTTTAAATTTTTTACCGGAATTGCAAACGCAAGGTTGTTTCATTGTCGGTAAAGGGACTGTGGGATCAACAAAATACCAACGTCCTTCAATTTTGACAAAAATGGACCGCTCTTGGTGGGACTGTTCCCCTTCTTCGCTTTGAAAAAGCGCATTAAATTCCACCGCACTTTGGATTTTCGTTAATGTTTCCGTTTTTAGAATGTGCAGGCCAAGCCATTGTGTGTTGTCCGCCCAATCTTGTAATGCTTGAACATTTAAAAGGGATTGTTGATTGGGCACCGTGGTTTCCACAATATAGGGAATGTTTTTCAGTACATAGGCGGAATAGCGAGAACGCATTAGTTGTTCTGCAGTTTCTGGTAAGGCTTGCTGATGATGAAATATACCACAACAATCAGCATAATTTTTTGTGGATTGACAAGGGCAAAGTGCGGTTGTTTTAGCGGTCATTTTTGTATGCCTTGATTTTACCTAATTGCGAGTTCAACGAACGTTTAAACGCCACGGCTAATTCTTCAATGGCCAACGCTTGTTCTAATTCTTCTGTTGTTGGTTTGCCTGATAACAAACGATTTAAGTGACGAATGGTGAATTGCGGGTAAGGTCTGCTTTGTAATATTAATTCATCACCTTGTGCAATTTCCCCTTCTTCGAGCACCCGCACATACCACCCGCTCCAACCTGAAAGATAAACGGTTTTTTGGGTTTCGGAATTGTTGGTGTTTTTCGATAAACGTTCACAGGGTTTACGGGGTTGGGAGACTTCCAAAAGGGTTGAGCCGATTTTAAAACGATCACCCACACAAACAGAATCTTCATCAAATCCTGATACCACAAAGTTTTCACCGTATATTGCGGTTCCGCTATAAGAGAAACACTCGCCTAATAATTCATTTAAAGCGGAAAATGATGTATCAGACATAAAAAAGAGCGCTTTATCCACCCCGCAATGGTGCTTTTTTAATCCCACATCGTTGCCGTATGCGCCAAGTTTGTGGATTTTAACGGATTGTACCGGTTGTTTGCGAATTGCACTTTCATAGGTTGAACCGTCCGCAAAAGTGAGGGATTTAACCTCACCTATTTTGATCACCAAAATTTCCGCTTTTGACATTTTCTTTCCCTTTTTATAAAAATACGCAAAATTATACCGTAAAATCACTTAAATTTTGACCGCACTTTGTTTTTTCCTTATCATTTCGTTCAATCAATACACAA
The DNA here is from genome assembly GCF_004570945.1 of Pasteurella sp. WM03. Taxonomy (NCBI): domain Bacteria; kingdom Pseudomonadati; phylum Pseudomonadota; class Gammaproteobacteria; order Pasteurellales; family Pasteurellaceae; genus Pasteurella; species Pasteurella sp. WM03. The sequence goes on along the minus strand of NZ_SPPO01000006.1, from coordinate 22,731 downwards.
TAAAAAGGAACATTTATGCGATATGATCTCGCCCGAACAGAACAGGGAAAAACACTGGGTATTACCGCCAAAATGGCAAACCGGCACGGATTAATTGCCGGTGCGACCGGTACGGGAAAAACCGTCACCCTACGTAAAATTGCGGAGGCGTTTAGTGATGATGGTGTGCCGGTTTTTTTAGTGGATGTGAAAGGCGATCTTTCAGGCTTGGTTAATCACGGACAATTTAGCGGTAAAATCGCCGAGCGTATTGAACAATTTAATTTAGGCGGTGAACACTATTTGAACGGCTATCCTGTTTCTTTTTGGGATGTGTTTGGTGAAACAGGCATTCCGCTACGCACCACCATTTCTGAGATGGGGCCTTTATTGCTTTCCCGTCTGCTAAACCTCAATGCTACACAAGAAGGTTTGTTAAATCTGGTTTTCCGTGTAGCAGATGATAAAGGCTTATTGCTTATTGATTTAAAAGATCTCCGTGCGATGCTGAAATACGTAGCAGAAAATGCCAAAACCTTCCAAGTGGAATATGGCAATGTCTCCGCAGCAAGTGTAGGGGCGATTCAGCGTGCATTGCTCACCCTTGAAAATGAAGGGGCGACAAATTTATTTGGTGAACCGGCACTGAATCTTGAAGACTGGCTACAAACCCGTGATGGGCGTGGTGTGATCAATATACTTAATTCGGAAAAACTGATTAATTCGCCAAGAATGTATAGTGCTTTCTTGTTGTGGTTGATGTCTGAATTGTTTGAGCAATTACCGGAAGTAGGCGATCCCGATAAACCTAAATTTGTGATGTTTTTTGATGAGGCACATTTATTATTTGATGGTGCGCCAAGTGTGTTGGTGGAAAAAGTAGAGCAGGTGGTTCGCTTAATTCGCTCTAAAGGTGTGGGGATTTATTTTGTTACGCAAAACCCGTTAGATTTGCCGGATACGGTACTTGGTCAGCTAGGTAACCGTGTACAACACGCCTTACGTGCCTTTACACCAAGGGATCAAAAAGCCGTCAAATCTGCCGCTGAAACCTTCCGCGCTAATCCAACGGTAAATGTAGTAGAAAGTATTTCTACTCTTGGCGTGGGGCAAGCGTTAGTGTCATTCTTAGATGAAAAAGGAATGCCAACCCCTGTTGAAATTGCTTATATTTACCCACCGAAAAGTCAACTTTCGCCACTTTCTGCTGAAGATCGTGCTATGTGGGTGAAAGATGACGAGCTTTATTCCTTCTATAAAGATTATGTGGATAATGAATCGGCATTTGAAGTGTTAAGTGCACAGGCTGACCTTGCTGCTGTTCAACAAAAACAAGCGGAACAAGCACAAGAGGAAGAAGAAAATGGTATTTTAGGTAGTCTCAGCCGTATGATTTTTGGCACGAAAAAACGAGGGGAAAAACTTAGCCCAACAGAACAGATTGTCAATAGCGTGGCGAAATCTGTCGGGCGAAATATTCGTAATCAAGTCACTAAACAAATTATGCGTGGTATTTTAGGCGCATTGAAAAAATAATAAACCAAAGTGCGGTCATTTTTACCGCCAAATTTAAACAAGGAGAGAATTATGTCAGATGTATTTCATTTAAACCTCACCAAGGCTCAATTAAAAGGCGCAACCATTGCTATTGTTCCCGGTGATCCGGCACGTAGCGAACGTATTGCTAAGCACCTTGATAACCCTGAGTTTCTTACCAGCACCCGAGAATTTACTTCTTGGCTTGGCTATATCAATGGTCAGCCTGTGGTGGTTTGTTCTACGGGGATTGGTGGTCCGTCCGTTTCCATTTGTGTGGAAGAATTAGCCCAACTTGGCGTGCGTACGTTTATTCGTATTGGTACAACGGGAGCGATTCAACCCCATATTAATGTTGGCGATATTCTTGTTACCACCGGTGCAGTACGTTTAGATGGAGCAAGTAAACATTTTGCACCGCTTGAATATCCTGCGGTGGCAGATTTTGCTTGTACCACTGCATTGGTTAATGCGGCAAAAGAGAAAGGCGCTGAACCTTTTGTTGGCATTACTGCCTCCTCAGATACCTTCTATCCGGGACAAGAACGTTACGATACCTACAGTGGGAAAGTTTACCGTGATTACCAAGGCTTATTGAAACAATGGCAAGATCTCAATGTGATGAATTTTGAGATGGAATCCGCCACCTTGTTTACTATGTGTAGTGCCTTAGGTTTACGTGCCGGTATGGTTTCAGGGGTGATCGTAAATCGCACACAACAAGAAATTCCAAATGAATCCACCATAAAAGCCAGCGAAGAAAAAGCGATTTCCGTAGTGGTGGAAGGCGTGAGAAAATTATTAGCCTAATATGATATAAAGGCGTTTTTGGAAATCCAAAAACGCCTTTATTTTTAACCGCACTTTTAACTGTTCGCTCTCGCAAAGGCGGCCGCCTCATCAATCAATTCATCGCTTGAGCGTTGGTGGGTATAGAGTTCAAATTGTTCCACCGCCTGTAAAACGATCACTTCTGCACCTGAAATAGTTTGTTTTCCTTGGCTTTCCGCATATTGAATGAATGGTGTTTCTGCCGGGATTGCCACCACATCAAAGGCAACATTTGCCGCATCAATCGTTGCTTTAGGAAAGGCGAGATCAGACGCCTCTTTTCCCCCTTTCATCCCTATTGGGGTGACATTGACTAAAATATCCGCCTGCTGATTTTCTAAGCAATTGATATATTCATAACCGTAAAGTGCGCTCAAATATTTACCGGTTTTTTCATTTCGGGCATACACTTTTAAATCACCAAAACCGCTATTTTTAAAGGCTGCGACAACGGCTTTTGCCATTCCACCACTACCATGTACAATCACCCGTGCATTTTTATCTAATTGATATTTCTCAATTAATTTCACAATTGCAATGTAATCGGTGTTATAGGCACGTAGAACACCGTTGTCATTCACAATGGTATTCACCGATTCAATAGCTTGTGCAGAGGGGTGAATTTCATCGACAAACGGCATACAGCTTTCTTTAAAAGGCATAGACACGGCACAGCCCCGAATACCTAGCGCACGCACACCTTTCACGGCGTGTTCAATATCTTGTGTGGTAAAGGCTTTATAAATAAAGTTAAGCCCAAGTTTTTCATATAAATAATTATGAAACCTTGTGCCAAAATTGCCCGGTCTGCCGGAAAGAGACATACAAAGTTGAGTGTCTTTGTTGATCATTTTTACCTCAAATATTTAAATTCATCCCATCATCAATAAAATATTGGTTCATTTCAAATGCCGGTTTAGCGGCTTTGTCTTTGCCGATAATTCGTGCAGGTACACCGGCGGCGGTGGCGTATTCGGGAACGGGTTGAAGTACGACGGAATTTGCACCGATTTTGGCGTATTTGCCTACTTCAATATTACCGAGTATTTTTGCTCCGGCACCAATCATCACGCCTTCTCTCACTTTCGGGTGGCGATCACCGGATTCTTTACCCGTTCCACCTAAGGTAACGCCTTGTAGAATGGATACATCATTTTCAATAACGGATGTTTCCCCTACCACAATACCTGTAGCGTGGTCGAACATAATGCCGTGACCAATTTTGGCGGCGGGGTGGATATCCACATCAAAAGCCACAGAAATTTGATTTTGTAAATAGAGGGCGAGTGCTTTTCGATCTTGTTGCCATAAATAATGGGTAATTCGATAGCTTTGAATGGCGTGAAATCCTTTCAAGTAAAGCAATGGGGTGGACCATAATTCCACGGCAGGATCTCGTTGGCGCACTGCTTTAATATCACAAGCGGCATAATCAATAATCGCCGGTTCGGCTAAATAGGCTTCTTCAATAATTTCACGCAAAGAGATTGCCGGCATAATCGGGTTAGCTAATTTATTGGCGAGCAAATAACTTAACGCATTGCCCAAATTTTGATGTTTTAATATCGTGGAATGAAAAAAGCTCGCAAGCATAGGCTCGTGCTCTGCCAATGTTTTTGCCTCTTGACGAATATGTTGCCATACTTCTAATGTCATTTTTCCTCCTTATTCGCCTTTTCGTTCACGCCCAAGTAAACTACGAACCACATCTTGTGCATTTTTACCACAAAAGAGAATTTGGTAAATTTGTTCTGTGATGGGCATTTCAATGCCTTGACGTTGAGCGAGCAAGTACGCCTCTTTTGTGTTGTAAAAACCTTCCACGACCTGTCCGATATTGCCCATTGCCGTTTGTGCATTCAATCCTTCGCCTAGCATAAGCCCAAAACGGCGATTGCGTGATTGATTATCGGTGCAGGTTAAAACGAGATCACCTAAACCGGACATACCCATAAAAGTATTGGGATTTGCCCCTAACGAAACGCCCAATCGGCTGATTTCTGCAATACCTCGGGTAATTAATGCGGTTCGTGCGTTAGCGCCAAACCCCATACCATCGGAAATGCCTGCACCAATGGCAATCACATTTTTAATCGCCCCACCAAGCTGCACACCGATCATATCGGAGTTCACATACACTCGAAAATGCTTGCTGCAATGAATGCGGGCTTGAAATTCAAGGGCAAATTGTTCGTTATTGGAAGCAAGGGTGATCGCTGTGGGGAGGCCTTGTGCCAGTTCTTTGGCAAAGGTGGGGCCGGAAAGCACGGCAAGGGGATAATTTGTTCCCAGTTGTTCTTCCACTACGGTTTGTAAAAGCCGCCCGGTGTTTCGTTCCAGCCCTTTGGTTGCCCAAATAAGACGATGATGAGGCTTTAAGTGCGGTCGGATTTTAGCGAGAATTTCGTTAAAGGCATGACTTGGTACAACGATTAAAATATCTTGTGACCGATGGAGTGATTGTGCCAAATCATCTTCTAAATGTAATTCTTCAGGAAATACAATATCGGGCAAGAAACGCCGATTTTGACGTTCAAGTCGCATTTGCTCAATATGCGTAGGACTATGCCCCCAAAGATAAGTTGGCGATCCGTTACGTGAGAACGACATTGCCAATGCGGTGCCATAGGAGCCGGCACCAAGTACGGTAATAGGTGATTGAGGTTGCATATTTTCCCCAAAAAATAAAGGGCAAGCCTAAACTTACCCTTTTTTATCAAGAATTAATGTTGCGTTTCTTTCGTTTCTTCAGCTTGGGCATTTCCTGCTTCTTGCTGACGGTTCATATATTCAATGAATAACGCATCAAAGTTCACCGGAGAAAGATTTAATGCTGGGAATGTGCCACGGTTCACTAGGCTTGAAACGAGTTCACGGGCATAAGGGAACAACATATTCGGACATTGTGAGGTTAGGCAATGTGCCATTTGCACCTCTTCCAAACCGCTGATCGTGAATACGCCTGCCTGTTTTACCTCACAGAGGAAAGCAAGATCACCGGAGTCTTCCATGGTGGTTTCAACGGTGATATTTAAGGTAACTTCATATAAATCATCACCTAATTGCACGGTTTCTGTACTTAAATCAAAACCTAATTTTGGTTTCCATTCTTGATGAAAAATATGAGGAAGATTAGGCGCTTCAAAAGAAACATCTTTGACGTAAATACGTTGAATTTGTAATACCGCTTGTGATTCTTCTGCAGCTACTTCAGGTTGTTGGTTTTGTTCTGACATAATGTTGTTCCTTATTTGTGTTTTTTAACAATAGGTAAATTCGCACCCATCCAAGCGGAAATCCCTTCTTTTAAAATATAAACGCGAGCAAAACCTTGTTTTGTCAGTAGTGCCGCAGATGCCGGTGCCGATATGCCGTTGACATCCACCAAAACTAGTGGTTTTTCTTTGTGTTGTTCAATTTTACCGAGGTTGGCATTTTTGATATCGCTTGGGAGTAAATTGATGCTATTAATGATATGACCGCGTTGGAATTCATCTAAGGTACGAAGATCGACTACCACCGCATCTTCATTATTGATTAAACGAATCACCTCAGGATGAGGGATCACTTTGAATTTTTCTGTTGCTGATTTGAAAAAGGTGTAAATTACCGCAGCGAAAATGGCAAACCAAGAAACGGTTAATAAGGTGTGTTTTTGTGCAAATTGAATTGCATCGGGCAGAAATTCTTGCATTGTTGTCTCAATATTAATGTTAGTTAAATTTAGGCTGAAATAGGGCTTAAGTATAACCGCACTTTAGTTTTCTTTCAAAAAAATTCTAAAAAGAGTAGTGTGCTGTTTAAAGGTTATTCAGTTATAAATTGTTTTTGTGATCGTGATCATCATTTTCTCTTTTTTCGATTCCCTCTTAATTAATTTAATTGGAAGATAGCGGGAAATTTACAACCCTATGGAGTTTTCTATGAAATTAAACAAACTGGCATTTTCTCTAATACTCGGTTTTAGTGTGTCTGCCGTAAATGCTGCCACGTTGCCGAATATTACGATTTTTGCGACAGGCGGCACGATTGCTGGTAGTGGGCAAAGTGCGGTTAATTCTGCCTATAAAGCCGGACAGCTTAATATTGATACATTAATTGATGCGGTACCGGAAATGAAAAATATCGCCAATATCAAAGGTGAACAAATTGTGAAAATCGGTTCGCAAGATATGAATGATGAGGTCTGGTTAAAACTTGCTAAAGCGATTAATGCACAATGCAAAGATACCGATGGTTTTGTGATTACACATGGTACCGATACCATGGAAGAAACCGCCTATTTCTTAGATCTCACAGTAAAATGTGAAAAACCTGTTGTCCTTGTGGGGGCAATGCGTCCTGCCACAGAAAAGAGTGCAGACGGTCCATTAAATTTATATAACGCCGTTGTTGTTGCGACAGATAAAAAATCTGCCGGTCGTGGTGTGCTTGTTGCGATGAATAATGAGGTTCTTGGCGCACGTGATGTCACGAAAACCAGTACAACTGCCGTGCAAACATTCCATTCACCGAATTTTGGTGCATTAGGCTATATTCATAACAGTAAAGTCGATTATGAACGTTCACCGGAAAGCAAACATACGGTAAACACACCATTTAGTGTGGAAAAATTAGATCGTTTACCTAAAGTAGGGATTGTTTATGCCTATTCTAATGCACCAATAGAGCCGTTAAATGCATTGCTGGATGCGGGCTACCAAGGTATTGTGACGGCTGGGGTTGGGAATGGTAATTTAAATGCTGCTCATTTGGAACGCCTAGAAAAAGCCGCAAAAGACGGGGTGTCTGTTGTGCGTTCTTCTCGAGTGCCGACAGGTTATACCACGCGTGATGCAGAGGTGGATGATTCTCAATATGGTTTTGTGGCTTCCGGTACCTTAAATCCACAAAAAGCAAGGGTATTATTACAACTTGCGTTAACGCAAACCAATGATCCAAAAGTGATTCAACAATATTTTGAAGATTTTTAATAGGGAAAAAAGAGCGGTCAAAATAACCGCTCTTTTTACATAAAGGGGCTGAGTTTTATTGATCTAAATTATAGAACCCATACCTATTTACTGCTATATTAGCGGGCGTTTTTATAACAGAGAAATCATTTTTTATTAACTTAGGGGGCAGTATGTCTGCAATGTTCTTATTACAATTTGCTATCGTGCTATTGTGTATCCTTGTGGGTGCACGTGTGGGTGGCATAGGTTTAGGTGTATTTGGTGGTTTAGGTCTTGCTATTCTTTCCTTTGGTTTTGGCTTGAAACCCGCAGGTTTACCAATTGATGTGATGTTTATGATCATGGCGGTGGTGGCTGCCGCAGCGGCAATGCAAGCGGCCGGTGGTTTGGATTATATGATCAAAATCGCAACGAAAATTCTACGTCGTAATCCAAAACACATTACTTTCATCGCACCGGCTGTAACTTGGTTATTCACCTTCTTAGCCGGTACCGGTCACGTGGCTTATTCAGTATTACCTGTTATCGCGGAAGTAAGTCGTCAAAACGGTATTCGCCCTGAGCGTCCGCTTTCAATGGCCGTCATCGCCTCACAGTTTGCTATTGTTGCAAGCCCAATTGCCGCAGCCGTTGTTGCCGTGGTGGCTTATCTTGAACCACAAGGGATTCATCTTGGCGATGTGTTAATGGTAACAGTTCCGGCAACCCTTTTAGGTATTTTCCTTGCTTGTATTTTTGTCAATAAAATAGGTAAAGAACTTAAAGATGATCCTGAATATCAACGTCGTTTAAAAGATCCAAAATATGCTGATGCCTTTAATTCTACAACGGATGTCAAAGAATTAGAAATCAGCAAAACGGCAAAAATTTCTGTTTCTCTCTTCTTATTCGGTGCCTTACTTGTGGTGTTAATGGGTGCGATACCTTCTTTACGTCCTGTGTTTGACGGAAAACCGATGGGAATGGCACATACTATTGAAATTATTATGTTATCAATCGGCGCATTAATCGTCTTAACCTGTAAACCGGATAGCACGGAAATCACTAAAGGTTCTGTGTTCCATGCCGGTATGCGTGCGGTTATTGCGATTTTTGGTATTGCGTGGTTGGGCGATACATTAATGCAGGCACATATGACGGAAGTGAAAGATATGGTGAAAGGTTTAGTGGAAACCGCACCTTGGACATTTGCCTTGGCGTTGTTTGTGCTTTCCGTATTAGTTAATAGCCAAGGCGCCACCGTGGCAACCTTATTCCCACTTGGTATTGCACTTGGTATTCCTGCCCCGGTATTAATCGGGGTATTTGTGGCGGTAAACGGTTATTTCTTCGTGCCAAACTACGGTCCGATTATTGCCTCTATTGACTTTGATACCACCGGTACAACCAAAATCGGTAAATATATTTTTAACCATAGCTTTATGTTACCGGGCTTATTAAGTATGGTATTTAGCTTAGTGATTGGTTTATTACTGGCTAATGTTCTTCTCTAACCAGCTATATTAGCGAACAAAAACGGTGCGTGTTGCACCGTTTTTTATCTTCGCGAACTTATCTATAAAACCTCACTCTAAGTAAACATATTTGTTTTTTATAAGGAACATTGATGAAACTTGCTAAAATTCTTTTTATTGCACTTGCAGCTTATATTCCCCATGCTTGGTCTGCTGCGGATTACAATATCAAATACAGCTCTAACTATTTAATGCCGGCTTATGTACATTTTAAAGCGGATGGTACGCAATATTCAGTGAACGCCAAAATTAATATCCCACTGTACAATATCGTATTCAACTCACGTGGTACACAAACCACCAATCAATTTAACATGGTAAATTATCAAGATAGCCGTAATGGAAAAGTTTACTCGGTTTCTAAAATCTCCCCCACAACGATTGAGTACGGCAAAATAAAAGACAGCTTAAAAACCGAGCCACTAAAATTACCGACTTTCGATTTATTCACTATGGCTTTCCAACTAAGTTACTACGATAAACTACCAAACAGTTTCCAAATTACTAATGGAAAAAAACTCTATCCGATGGAAAATGTGAAGGTGAAGAAAAGTGAAAAACAAGTTGAATACAATAAACAAAAAGTGACAGAAATCACTTACACGTTCAAAACCGGCAATAAAGATATTATGGTGAAAAAATTTACCGGAGAACAATTCCCCCGCTATATTAAATATTCTCGAGATGGCGATGACTATGAATTGGAATTTAGTGAATTTGTAAAATAAAAATGAGTATTATGTAGCAAATGCACAAAAATAGAAATTTCAACGACATGTAGGGACACACTGCGTGTGTCCGTTATAAAATCAAATCATTTCAATATGTTAAAATTTGTACACACTCAGTGTACCCCTACAAGCTAACCAAAAAACAGATTTGTGCAACTGCTGCATAATACCGAAAAAATAACCGCACTTTTAGATATAAAGTGCGGTATTTTTTTACCTTGTTTTTAGCGTAAGAAATAACGATAAGATTTACTTTCGGTTACATCTTCGTAAACATAATTGAGTTTTTCCAACGTATCCTCAAACTCGGCTTGTGCCGTTTCACCCAATTGAAAACCGGCGAGAATATTGCCGTAGTCTGCACCATGTGCACGATAATGGAAAAGGGAGATATTCCAACGATTTTGTAGGGTTTCTAAGAATTTTAGTAACGCCCCTTTTTGTTCCGGAAATTCAAAGGAATATAGACGTTCGCTCGGGTTAGCGGCTCGTCCTCCCATTAAATAACGCACGTGGGTTTTTGCAATATCGTCATCAGACATATCTTCCACATCAAAACCATTTTGTGTGAGATCAGTGATGATGTCTGATTTCTCAGCTTCATTCAAGGTACGCACGCCAACAAAAATACAAGCCCGTTTGTCATCGGCATAGCGATAACTAAATTCTGTCACCGCCCGATTTCCCAACACTTGAACGAATTTTAAGAAACTTCCCGGTTGTTCCGGCATCGTGACGGCAAGTAAGGCTTCACGATTTTCACCAATTTCGCAACGCTCGGACACATAACGTAGCGTGTGGAAATTTAGGTTCGCACCGGATAAAATTGCCGCCATATTTTTATTTTCAATATGATGTTTTTTCACATATTTTTTCAAGCCGGCTAAACCCAATGCCCCCGAGGGTTCGGAGACGGCACGCACATTTTCAAATAAATCTTTCATCGCTGCGCACACTTCGTCACTATCGACAAGCACCATATCATCAAGATATTGACGACATAATCGGAAAGTTTCATCACCAATACGTTTCACTGCCACACCGTCTGCAAATAATCCCACATGGGCGAGATCGGTGGGTTCGCCTTTTTCGAGGGCGGCATTCAAGCAGGCTGAATCTTTGGATTCCACACCGATTACTTTAATATCCGGCATAAATTGTTTGAGTAGAATCGCCACACCGGCAGCCAAACCGCCGCCGCCCACTTGTACGAAGACATAATCCAAATCCGCCACCTGCTGTAACATTTCCATCGCAAGTGTACCCTGTCCGGCGATCACGAGTGGATGATCAAAAGGCGGAATAAAAGTCATATTTTTTTCTTTGGAAAGGGCAATTGCCTTGGCTTTCGCCTCATCAAAATTCGCACCATGCAATAACACTTCGCCACCGAAACCACGCACCGCATCTACTTTAATGCTTGGCGTATTTTGTGGCATCACGATCAATGCTTTTAAGCCAAGTTCTTTGGCGGATAAGGCGACACCTTGTGCGTGGTTACCAGCTGAAGCAGCGATCACACCTGCGGTTTTTTGTTCTGGTGAAAGACTTGAGATCATCGCATAAGCACCACGCAATTTAAAGCTGTTTACCGGTTGGCGATCTTCTCGTTTAATCCAAATATTATTGTGAAGACGTTCGGACAATTTGCCCATTTTTTGTAACGGTGTGACCGTTGCCGCTTCATAGACTCGAGAGCCAAGTTTGACGATCGCATTGATATAATCGCTTTGGCTCGGTTGTGGGTTAGTAAGTAGGTTTTTCATAATACTGTTTGTTGGATAGATTTTTGCCTATCATTAATATAAATGTCAGATGATTATTGATGGGTTAATCCCCATCTAACGAAAGTGCGGTCAATATTTCTAATGTTTTTAAAAGTCGTGGGAAAATAACCGCACTTTGTAGGGTGTGTGAACCTAAGTTCACGCATAAAGGAGGGAGGTGGATGTCATCAATCCACCCACCCTACGATTTTATTTTAACAGGGTTTTATCCCGCACTGCGCCTTTATCCGCAGAGGTAGCGAAATGCCCGAATACTTTTAAGGCGAAAGAAACCTCACGTTGGCGGTTTGCCGGAATCCAACCTTTTTCGTCTTGTTCCGCACGGCGGGCAGCAAGTTCTTCATCACTAATTTGAAGATTAATAGCACGATTTGGAATATCAATATTGATAATATCGCCATCACGCACCAAACCAATTGCACCGCCTGATGCGGCTTCCGGTGAGGCGTGGCCGATTGAAAGTCCTGATGTGCCGCCGGAAAAACGCCCGTCAGTTAATAAGGCACATTTTTTACCCAAGCCCATAGATTTTAAATAGCTAGTCGGATACAACATTTCTTGCATACCCGGCCCGCCTTTCGGCCCTTCATAGCGAATCACTACCACGTTGCCTTCTTTCACTTTTCCACCCAAAATCCCTGCAACGGCATCTTCTTGGCTTTCAAATACAATGGCTGAACCACTAAATGTCCAAATGGATTCATCTACACCTGCGGTTTTCACAATGCAACCGTCTTCAGCAAGATTACCGAATAACACGGCTAATCCCCCTTCTTGGGAAATCGCATTTTCTTTATTGCGGATACAGCCGTTTACACGATCATTATCTACGCTATCCCAGCGGCAATCTTGAGAAAAAGCCTCTGTTGTACGAATACCGGCAGGCCCGGCACGGAAGAATTTGTGCAATGTTTCATCTTGGTTACGAATAATATCGTATTGCTCAAGCTGTTCCCCCATGCTCATTCCCAAGACTGTCTGGGTATTTTTATGGATCAATCCTGCCCGATCGAGTTCACCCAATAAGCCCATAATGCCCCCCGCACGGTGTACGTCTTCCATATGGTATTTATTGGTATTCGGTGCAATTTTGCTTAAGCAAGGCACCACACGGGAGAGGCGATCAATATCCGCCATTTTGAAATCCACACCGGCTTCTTGTGCGGCGGCTAATAGGTGTAAAACCGTATTACTTGATCCGCCCATGGCGATATCTAAACTCATCGCATTTTCAAAGGCTTCAAAGGTACCGATTGAACGTGGCAACACGCTTTCGTCATCTTGTTCATAGTAGCGTTTGCACAATTCCACAATTTGACGGCCGGCTTTTAAGAAGAGCTCTTTACGGTCAGCGTGGGTGGCAAGCATTGAGCCGTTCCCCGGCAAACTTAGCCCAAGAGCCTCTGTTAGACAATTCATTGAGTTCGCTGTGAACATCCCCGAACAAGAACCGCAAGTCGGACAGGCACTGCGTTCAATAACATCAATGCGCTCGTCAGACACTTTCGGATCTGCCGCTTCGATCATCGCATCCACTAAGTCTAAACGAATCAGTTGATCGGAAAGTTTGGTTTTGCCCGCTTCCATTGGGCCGCCGGAAACAAAAATGGTCGGAATGTTTAAACGCATTGCCGCCATTAACATTCCCGGAGTAATTTTGTCGCAGTTGGAAATACACACCATGGCGTCAGCACAGTGAGCATTCACCATATACTCCACAGAATCCGCAATCAAATCACGGGAAGGCAAAGAATACAACATCCCACCATGCCCCATGGCGATGCCGTCATCCACCGCAATCGTATTAAATTCTTTTGCGACACCGCCCGCTTTTTCAATTTCTTTGGCGACAAGCTGTCCCATATCTTTTAAATGCACATGTCCCGGTACAAATTGGGTAAAGGAATTAACTACCGCAATAATGGGTTTTCCAAAGTCATTTTCTTTCATTCCTGTCGCACGCCACAAAGCGCGCGCACCTGCCATATTACGACCCTGTGTACTGGTCGCCGAACGTAGTTTTGGCATAAATAATCTCTCCAAGTAAATTTTTTAAAGTTCGTTTAAATTCTTCGTATGAGCTAGGATTGGGACAATCCACGCACGTATTCATTTATTTAATCTCCATCACATCCGGCAACTTCACCAATTGATTCACCAACAAATTCAAAGTGCGGTCGGATTTTACGGTGATTTTTAACCGCACTTTATCTTCAATTAATTCCATTTGCATTGTGGTAACGGTAAAACCACGGTGGCGTATCACACGTAAAATGCGTTCCAATACCTCAGGGCGATGGCGGGCGTTCAATTCAATTTGATAGTTGTTCATATTACATTTCCTCCACCATATCCGCATTACAGGCACCCGGCGGTACTAAAGGCCACACACAATCATCGGGCGGAATACACACTTGCAATAAATAAGCAGTGTTACTTTCAAGCAATCTTGTGAGTGCCGCATCCACTTCATCCGCCCGTTCAATACGTTCGGCAGGAATATTGAATGCTTTGGCAAGCATCACAAAATCAGGGTTGTCTTCTAAAATCGTTTCGCTACGGCGTCTTCTCCAAAATAAATCTTGCCATTGGCGCACCATACCTAAACGTTGGTTATCCAACAGTAAAATTTTCACTGCTAAATTGCCACGTTTAATGCTGCCTAACTCTTGAATATTCATCATTAAAGAACCATCACCGGTGACTAAAATCACCTCATCTTGCGGACGGGCTTTTTTCGCCCCCACCGCTGCCGGCAAACCAAATCCCATGGTGCCAAAGCCGGCGGAAGTGAGGTAATTTTCCGGTGCAAAATGTTGCATATGTTGCGCCGACCACATTTGGTGCTGCCCGACATCGGTACAAACAACCGCATTTTGCGGTTTACGCTTGGATAGGGTGTTAAGTAACGCCCAAGGATCAATCGGGCGATCACCCGCATTATCCATATAAGTAAAATCTAATTTTGCTTTGAGTTCTCGAATGTACTCACGCCAAGGTTCAATATCAAGCGGTTGTTTTAGTGCATTCAAAGCCTGAATTAAATCACCTTGTAAAGCCACATCCGCATGGCGCAGTTTATCAATTTCAGCTGCATCAATATCGCAATGAATTACTTTGGCATGCGGAGCGAAAGTATCAAGTTTTCCCGTCACCCGATCATCAAAACGGGCGCCGCAAACGAGCAACAAATCGCAATCTTGCACGGCAAAATTGGCTGCCTTTGTACCGTGCATACCAATCATTCCCATATAAACGTCATTTTCAGGATGAATCGTGCCCAATCCTTTCAAAGTGGAAACTGAGGGCATATTGGTTTGTGCTAAAAAATCACGCAATGCAGGCACGGCTTTTGCCATACCTACGCCGCCCCCCACATAAAGTACCGGTTTTTTGGCGGCGGCTAAGAGCGCTTTTGCCTGCGCAAGATTCTCATTGCAAAGTGCGGTCGGTTTTGCGGGAGTTTTGACATAAGCTTTGATATGCTCAGGCACTTCGCCTACTTGAATATCGCGTGGCACATCAATTAATACCGGGCCGGGACGACCACTCTGTGCAATTTCAAAGGCTTGTGCGAAAACATCCGCTAATTCATCCGCACTTTGCACAATAAAACTGTGTTTCGTACAAGCAAGCGAAAGCCCGAGTACATCTGCTTCTTGGAAAGCATCAGTGCCGATTAAGGGCGAGGCCACTTGACCGGTAATAGCCACCACAGGAATAGAATCCATCATGGCATCGCCAAGTCCGGTTACTAAGTTCGTTGCCCCGGGGCCGGAAGTGGCAATACAGACACCCACTTTCCCCGTAGAACGTGCATAACCAATGGCAGCCATTGCTGCGCCTTGTTCATTGCGACAAAGAAGATGATCGAGTCCTGCATCATAAAGAGCATCATAGGTGGGCATAATTGCGCCACCGGGATAACCGAAAAGGGTGGTGACATGGTGTGCTTTCAAACACGCCATAATGAGTTGTGCGCCTGTCATCGTGTTTGCATCCTATGTTTATTGTTGTTTTTTTGATAAGGTTTTCATTGTAGCGAAATTTTGTCGCATTGGTAGGGTCAAAAAGTGAAAAAAACAAAAAAAGCGCAGCAAATTACTTTTGGCTAACCGGTTTTATCGGGGAGGGTAGTAAATGTATCCTTGGATAATCTTTTTGATTGAGTCAAATTTTTCATACACTTTTCCAAAGTACGCAACAAAATAGAGTGATTTTCAACCGCACTTATTATTTTCTTAATTTGATTAATTCAACGGCATGATCTGCACTTTTCGTTAAAATGAGATTGGCTCGTTCTCGGGTTGGAAGGATATTTTCTCGTAAGTTTAAGCCATTAATATTTTCCCAAATTTGAGTTGCAGTGGTAATTGCCTCTTGCTCTGAAAGGGCAGCATAGTGTTTAAAGTAAGAATTGGGATCTTTAAATGCACTTTGGCGAAATTTTAAGAAACGTTTGATATACCATTCTTTTAATAGATGTTCTTCTGCATCGACATAGATCGAAAAATCTACAAAATCAGAGACGAAGGTCTGAGTGCTTTTATTTCCTCCAGTTTGTAGTACATTTAATCCTTCTAAAATTAATACATCAGGTTGATTTACGATATTGAACTGATTGGGAATAATGTCGTAAGTTAAGTGGGAATAAATCGGTGCTTTGACGTTTTTATTACCGGATTTCACTTCGGCGAGAAAGCGAATTAATTTTGCTGTGTCATAAGAGATAGGAAACCCTTTTTTTTGCAAAAGGTTATCTTGTTTAAGTTTTTCAAGAGGATAGAGGAATCCGTCGGTAGTGATAAGATCGACTTTTCTTTCGTTTGGCCAGTGGGAGAGAAGAGATTGTAAAATCCGTGCTGAGGTGCTTTTCCCTACCGCAACGCTGCCGGCAATGCCAATAATATAAGGAACTTTAGGATTCTGTCCGCCAAGAAAGCGGTTTAACACGGTTTGTCGACGAAGGTTTTCCTCAATGTAATAATTGATTAAACGGGTAAGTGGTAAATAAATAGTGCTGACTTCTTCAAGGGAAAGTTCTTCATTAAAACCAAGCAAAGGTTTGAGATCTTGTTCGGTTAATTTTAGGGGAACTGATTTTCGTAAGTTTGCCCATTGTGTTCGATCAAAGTATAGAAATGGGGTCAGTTGATTAGAAATTTCCACGATTTAATATAGAGGGTATTGAAGAATACCAAAAAATATACCTTATAATGTGTTGTTGTGCATTGTTTTTCTTAAAATTGATGAAAATTACGGCAAAAACAATCGATTTTGCTTGCAAATTAGACGAACAAATAAAAAAATAAATTTTTTTAGAAAAAAGACTTGTCAGGCAGGCTTTTTTCCATATAATACGCCTCACTTGCTTACGACACGCCGACTTAGCTCAGTAGGTAGAGCAACTGACTTGTAATCAGTAGGTCATCAGTTCGATTCCGATAGTCGGCACCATTCTTTCGTAAACAAGCATTCATTTAGCGTGGAGGGGTTCCCGAGCGGCCAAAGGGGGCAGACTGTAAATCTGTTGGCTCAGCCTTCGAAGGTTCGAATCCTTCTCCCTCCACCATCTTTTAGATGAATTCTGATGGGACAGATGAATTTAGGACTTGCGGGCATCGTATAATGGCTATTACCTTAGCCTTCCAAGCTAATGATGCGGGTTCGATTCCCGCTGCCCGCTCCAAACGCTGATATAGCTCAGTTGGTAGAGCGCACCCTTGGTAAGGGTGAGGTCGGCGGTTCAAATCCGCCTATCAGCACCAGCCAGCCTTAAAATTCTCTTCCTTCAATTAAATAGTAAACAATTTTATTGGTTAATGTGGTTTATTTACCCATCGATAACCGTGTCTATTTAGAGGGACTCTTTAAATGTCTAAAGAAAAATTTGAACGTACAAAACCGCACGTAAACGTGGGTACAATCGGCCACGTTGACCACGGTAAAACAACTTTAACAGCTGCAATCACCACAGTATTAGCAAAACACTACGGTGGTTCAGCTCGTGCATTTGACCAAATTGATAACGCACCGGAAGAAAAAGCGCGTGGTATTACCATCAATACTTCACACGTAGAATACGATACCCCAACCCGTCACTACGCACACGTTGACTGTCCGGGACACGCCGACTATGTTAAAAACATGATTACCGGTGCGGCACAAATGGATGGTGCTATTCTTGTTGTAGCAGCAACTGACGGTCCTATGCCACAAACTCGTGAGCACATCTTATTAGGTCGCCAAGTAGGTGTACCTTACATCATCGTATTCTTAAACAAATGCGATATGGTGGATGATGAAGAGTTATTAGAATTAGTTGAAATGGAAGTTCGTGAACTTCTTTCTCAATATGACTTCCCTGGTGATGATACCCCAATCGTACGTGGTTCAGCATTAAAAGCGTTAGAAGGCGATGCTGCATGGGAAGAGAAAATTCTTGAGTTAGCTAACCACTTAGATACTTACATCCCAGAACCTGAGCGTGCGATTGACCAACCGTTCCTTCTTCCAATTGAAGACGTGTTCTCAATCTCAGGTCGTGGTACAGTAGTTACCGGTCGTGTAGAGCGTGGTATTCTCCGTACCGGTGATGAAGTTGAAATCGTAGGTATCAAAGATACCGCGAAAACAACTGTAACCGGTGTTGAGATGTTCCGTAAATTACTTGACGAAGGTCGTGCAGGTGAAAACATCGGTGCATTATTACGTGGTACCAAACGTGAAGAAATCGAACGTGGTCAAGTGTTAGCGAAACCGGGTTCAATCACGCCACACACTGACTTCGAATCAGAAGTGTACGTATTATCAAAAGATGAAGGTGGTCGTCATACGCCATTCTTCAAAGGTTACCGTCCACAATTCTATTTCCGTACAACAGACGTAACCGGTACTATCGAGTTACCGGAAGGTGTGGAAATGGTAATGCCTGGTGATAACATCAAAATGACTGTATCCTTAATCCACCCGATTGCGATGGACCAAGGTTTACGTTTTGCTATCCGTGAGGGTGGTCGTACCGTTGGTGCGGGTGTTGTTGCGAAAATTATTAAATAATTCATTTGATGAATTAAATGAGTATAAAGGCAGATCGATAGATCTGCCTTTTTATTTTATAATTTAGTCTATTTTAGATTTCAGTCAAAAAGAGAGGCTATTTTATGCCTTAATTTTGATATGTTCAGAAAACTTTTAGAGAATCTTTTTATGTCAAAACAACTTTATAGAGCTGTCGTTTCAGATCTAGACGGTACATTATTAAATGCGAATCATGTTATTGGAGACTTTACCATTGATACGCTGAATCGCTTGGAACAAAGTGGCATTGATATTATCCTTGCTACGGGAAGAAACCATACTGATGTAGGTTCTATTCTTGGAAAAATTGGTGCAGAGCGTGCAGTAATGATTACCTCAAATGGCGCAAGGGTACGGGATATGGCAGGAAATCTGCTTTACAGCAATAGCTTACCTGAGGATATTGTATTTGATCTTTATAAAACGCCATTTGATGAGACTAAGGTTTGTTTGAATAGCTATCAAGATGAAGGCTGGTTTATTAATAAAGACGTTCCGGCATTGCAAAAATTTCATCAAGATTCAGGTTTTATGTATAAAGTAGTTGATTTTTCTAAACATCACGCTCGTAATGTGGAGAAAATCTTTTTTATTGGAAAGAGTCCTGAAGATTTAATCGAAGTGGAAAAATATTTACGTGAACATTTTGGTGATAAAACAACCATTGTTTATTCTGCATTATCTTGTTTGGAAGTGATGAACAAGAATGTCTCCAAAGGGGAGGCATTAAAACATGTATTAGCACAACGAGATTACGGTTTGGAAAACTGTATCGCTTTTGGTGATGGGATGAATGATGTAGAGATGCTTTCCAGTGTTGGAAAAGGTTGTATTATGGAGAATGCGGATGAACGCTTAAAACAAGCCTGCCCACAATTAGAGCAAATAGGCTCAAATCAAAATGAATCTGTCGCAAAATATCTTCAACTTCAATTCGGAATGAAGTAATGCTCCAAGCCATATTATGTATTAGTTGTGGTGCTGTATTCGGTGCTTTAGGAAGATGGGGACTCGCTTCTAGCTTTAACTTGTTTTTCTCTACTTTTGCCTTAGGAACATTACTTGCTAATCTTATAGGTTGCTTTTTAGTCGGTGTATTGATGGCATTTTTTTGGCAACATCCACAAGTTAATGATTTATGGAAATTGTTTCTCGTGACAGGTTTTCTTGGTGCGTTTACTACATTCTCATCTTTTTTCAATTGAAGTGATTGAGCTTCTAATGTCAGACAAATGGTTTAATGCCCTTAGTGTTATTGCCTTTCATTTAATCGGTGGATTAATCAGTACGACATTGGGTATTTTATTATGTAAATTATTACCTTAGACTAGAAATTTTCTTCAGAAGTTGAGCCGATAAGATTAGCAAAATCTTCGCTATAAAATCCATGTGAAAGCATATATTGCCAGATTTTTTGTTTCATTTTAGGAGACTGTCTTTCCATATAGTCTGGAAATTTTTTTCTTAATACAGTAAGTGCTAATGATTGCCAATCAATACTTATTTCCCATAGAACCTCATCAATAGTTTCATTTGATACACCTTTTAATTGTCGAAGCTCTTGTTTAATTCTATTAACGCCGTAGCCTCGTTGTGATCGTGCATAGATATAGTTTTCTGCAAAACGCTTGTCATTTTGCCAGTTCTTCTTTTGACAATACGCCAGTGTATTGTCAATTTGCTCTTCTGAAAATGTTTTTTCTTGCATTTTATTACGAAGTTCAAATTCGCTATAGTCCCTGCGAGCCAATAAACTCAAAACATAATTTAACGCAATTGAAGACATGTTTACTTCCCTTAAAAGTGCGGTCAAAATTTAAAGAGAAATTTGACCGCATTTTGTTCACTTTAATGTTTATTCTTCATCTGAAGATTTATCCTCAGATTGTTCAATATCGGCCATTAATGATTGCTCAGGATTTGCAACTAATTCAGCACGAAGTTTAGTTTCTAACTCTTCCGCTTTTTCTGTGTTTTCACGTAGCCATTTCATGGCATTTGCCTTACCTTGACCGATTTTTTCACCGTTGTAAGCATACCAAGCGCCAGATTTATCTACTAGCTTATGTTTTACACCTAATTCGATTAATTCGCCCATTTTGGAAATTCCTTCCCCGTAAAGAATTTGGAAATCAACTTGGCGGAATGGGGCGGCAAGTTTATTTTTTACCACTTTTACTTTTGTTTCATTGCCAATGATTTCCTCGCCATCTTTTACAGAGCCGGTTCGACGAATGTCTAAGCGAACGGAAGAATAGAATTTAAGTGCATTACCTCCAGTTGTTGTTTCTGGGTTACCAAACATTACTCCAATTTTCATACGAATTTGGTTGATAAAGATTACTAGGCAGTTAGCGGTTTTAATTTGACCGGTAAGTTTACGTAGTGCTTGAGACATTAGGCGTGCTTGTAAGCCCATATGGGAGTCTCCCATATCGCCTTCAATCTCAGCTTTTGGCGTAAGGGCGGCGACAGAGTCAACAATGATAACATCTACCGCTCCTGAACGTACAAGAGCATCACAGATTTCTAGTGCTTGTTCACCATTGTCTGGTTGGGAAACTAATAATTCTTTTACATCCACACCTAATTTTGCAGCATAGATAGGATCAAGAGCATGTTCCGCATCAATGAATGCACAGGTCTTACCGGCTTTCTGTGCTTGTGCAATGACAGATAAAGTGAGCGTTGTTTTGCCGGAAGATTCTGGGCCAAAGATTTCAACAATACGCCCCATGGGTAAGCCACCAATACCTAATGCAACATCCAAGCCGATTGAACCTGTTGAAACTGATTCTACATCTAAGGTTTTGGTATCACCTAGTTTCATAATAGAACCTTTACCAAATTGTTTTTCGATTTGTCCTAATGCCGCAGCAAGTGCTTTTTGTTTTTCTTCTTGAGTTGCCATTTTTTAACCTTACTTATATGTTATGACTTTTCTAGATTTTATCTGTATTGATATACAGTATCAAGTGAAATTTTATTTTTATATAAAAAATGTGATTCGGGACGTAAAATCGAAAGAGTTCCAATTAGAAATTCGTGGGTAAGATAGTTCTTAAGATTATTTAATTTACTGTTTCTTAGTTTGGGTATTGGGTTAAGGATGAGTTTACTAATTTTTAGTTTATTAGCTTAATAGGCGGGTATAACACTTTTTTATAGCTAGACTCTAGTATAGGGGAATATTGAGGTGATAAAGTCTCCTAAATCTGTATTTGCGTATAAGAGAATGAGTTTTTGTGGTATTACAAAACTTTACTTCATTAGTTTTTTAAGAAGATAAGTTATAAATTTACGATCTATGTCACAATTTTGTAAATGGATTGTTTTATTGTTGTGAGAATGGTGCTATAACAGAAAACGCTCTTATTTTTACTTTGATAAGGAGGTCTTATGGTAGCACTAAATATTAAAGATGAATATATTGATGGTATTCGCAATTCTATAAATGAGCTGATTGGTCATGTAACATCAAAAAATCTTTTTACTGGCTACGGACTGTTCTATAAAAAAGAACTTATGTTTGCTCTTTGGTTAAATGGAAAGTTTTATCTTCAAGCAAAAGCTGAGTTGGCTAATCAGTTGATAAGTAAGGGGAGTATACCCTTTGCAAAAAATGAGACTGATGCTAAGTTTTTGCTATCTGATTATTATTGTCTTCCTAATGATGTATTAAGTGACAAAAATTTATTGCGTAAATTGCTTATGCTTTCCATTAAACAAATCCAAGAGAGAAAGAATGAAATTGCATTATCAAAAGCAAATCGTCTAAAAGATCTTCCCAATCTTTCGATAAAGTATGAAAGAATGTTAAAGAAAATTGATATCCATGATGTGAAAACTCTAAAGATTGTGGGCGCTGAAAATGCGATTGTTAGGCTTAGGAAATCCGGTGTTCCGGCTACGCTAGATACGTATTGGAAACTATCTTGTGCATTGTCTAATAAAAAGAGTGAGTTTTTAAATAAACAACAAAAAGAGATTTTGCTAAAGAAATTAAATAATGCCTTGTATGAGGCTGGTTTCAGGAAGTACAGAAAGCTCGATGATGAGTAAAAATTGACCTTTTAGATGATGTTTAAAAAAAAAGAGTTGCAAAGAATTAAAAAATTCCTATAATGCACCTCACACAACGACGCGCTGTTGTGAAAGATATGAATTTTGCAGTGCGTCGTTATTTTTTGTTCTTTAACAACGAATCAGACAATCTGTGTGGGCACTTGTTGATTGACTTATTAAAATATTTTAATTTTGAAGTCTTAATAGGTGCTGAAACTAGAAATTCATATTACTTTAAGTGATGTATTATTAT